>NZ_AKJB01000064.1:0-99164 GCF_000282555.1 Pseudomonas sp. GM102
CTAGGTTTTCACACAGTCTGCTTCGGGGCTCCGTTTTTTTATGGGTATTCAGTAAGACCGAGTCGCGTCCATCGCGGGCAAGCCTCGCTCCTACGGAAATTGCGACCTTGTAGGAGCGAGGCTTGCCCGCGAAGGCGTCATCGAACTCCCCCGGCCTCTATGACCAACACCTCAATCACCAAATCCCCCGCCGGTCGCTTCCACAACACTTCATCGCCCACCTGCGCCCCGAGCAACGCTCGTCCCAACGGCGAGCTCCAATTGATCAAGCCATGGGCGGCATCTGCCTGGTCTTCTCCGACCAATTGCACGCGCTGCTCATGATCGTGTTCGTCGGCAAAGGTCACCCAGTTGCCGATCTGCACTTTGTCGGTCGAGGAGGCCTGTGCGACCACCTGGGCGCTTTGCAGGCGCTGCTTGAAGTAGCGCCAGTCGCGATCGAGGTCGGCCTGGCGCTGCTTATCGGCCAGTTCGCCTTTGGCGCTTTCCTCATCAAGCAGCTTTTGCAGTTCGGCGACTTTCGCCTGAAGCTGCGCCAGACCCACTGGCGTGACGTAATTGGGCTGCGCGCTGACCTGCCGTTCGACTGGCTGATCGGCTTGCGCGGCGGCGTTATCTTCATTGACGAAGGCGCGACTCATGCTGTTCTCCCGTTATAGGGTTTGGGCCACGGTCGCAGGCTTTAAGTTTCGACGAATGTCTGTAAACGACTTATTGCGAGCGATAGGCTCGCGCGGCGTCCCTGTCTTTCTCTTGTTGCCAGGCCCGTTCGCGCTCGTCCCAATGGCGGTCCTTGTACTCGTTACGATCCTCGTTTTCACGCATGGCCTGGCACTGACGGAAGCCATCGGTCCAGCCTTCGGCGTATTGCTTGTCCTTGAGGTAACGCGGAACATTTTTGCGAAACTCACCGGTGATCGCCCCGGCGGCTTGCCGGCCACTGCTGCAACCGTCATCGAAGCCATCGGCGAACGCCGGTGGATAACCCTTGGCGATCAGATCCTCGTGGGTCGATTGGCACCCCGTGATCGCTACCAATAACCCCAACACACCCACGCAACGCCACATCTCGGACTCCCGAGCCGTTCAACGGTCTCTAAGAGAAGTTTAGAAGCGGATTTGTCGGGTGTATGTGAAAGGCGTGTGATTAATCTGTGGGCGTACAAGGATTCAATGTGGGAGCGAGCAAGCCCGCTCCCACAAGGGATTTTCGTCAATAGTGATACCACTTCACCTCAAGCATCACTTCGTTTTCGGGCGAAGCCAGGTGGCTGAATTCGCGCTGGGCGCTCAGACGCACCCCAAGATTGCGCGACAGTTCCCACTGCTGATTCAGGCTCACATTCCGGCGCACTTCGCCATTGGTGAAGTAATCACCCTTGGCCTCCAGGCTGAAATTGCCCAGCGGGTTTTTCCACAGCAGGCCGCTGTTGAAGCCTGCCGCCGGGGCGATGAACTCCGCGAAGTCGTTGTTATGCTCAACACGCACGGTGCCCAAGGCGAAACCGAGCATGTCGTCACCCAGCTGCCAGGTCCCGCCGCCACCGCCATTGACATGGCTGACCAGGGTTTCGTCGTCATGCTTGCCCGGTACGCGCTCCAGGCCGCCGGTGACTTGCCATGACAGCGGTTGCAACAATTCATTGCGAGGCGTCAGCGAGCGGATGGTCGCCAGGTCCAGTTGCTGCAACTGCCAGTCATTGCCTTCGTATTGGCGCAGCTTCATCTGCAGAATTTCGATCTGCGCACCGAGAGGGAAGCTTTCCATGTTGTCGTTGAGGTCGTGATAGGCCATGCGCAGGCCATATTCGCCGAAGGCTTTGTCGCCTCGGGTGCCGATGCCGGCCTGCCAGGTGCGGGATTCGTGACCGTCCTCGGGCAAGCCGGGTTGGGGGATTTCCAGGTCCGGGGGCGGGTTTTGATTGATTGCGCGCAGCAATTCGAAACTGCGTTGAGCCCGTTGCGGGTCACGCTCCTGACCGTTGGCGCGATAACGCTCCAGACGATAAGCCGCATCGATGATCAACGCCTGACGGTCGCGAGGCTGAGCCTTGAACGCCGGGGTTTGCAATTGCTTCTGATCGGCACTGACTTTCAGTACCCATTCCTGCTCTTCAGAGGTTAATGGCTCGGCACGGCTTAGCAGTTCGCGCTCACGGGACGGGCGATACTCGATCGATTCCACCAGTCCGGCTTCTTTCACCGCTTTGACCGTGTCGGTGGGGATAGCGGTCAACGGGAATTGCTCGGTCAAATGCAGGCTCGGTCGCGCCACTTGCAGCAGCTCAAGCAGGCGGTAGGAACAGTTTTCGTCGAAGAAGAAGTAGTCGAACTGGATCTGCTTGAGTTCCCAGACGTGCTCGACCATGCGCTCGGTTTCCTGCTGCGTCAGGTTCAGGCGGTATTCCCACAGATCGCGGTTCTCGAGGCTACGGTATTCCGAGAGCTTTTCCTGATATGGCACCAACGCGAACAGTCCGGGATAGCCACCCATCAGACCTTTCCAGGCATACAGAATGCTGTTGTCCGAACCTTCGATGTAGGCGCCGAAGTTGATCGCGTAACTGAGTAGCGATGTCTTGTCACTCTGCACATTGGCCTGATCGATGCGCAACAAGGTGTGGCCAAACATCGACGATGGGCTGTTCAGATAGGCCGCCGGGAAAATCATTACCGCGCTGTGGGGCGCAACATCCTTGAACCATTGCTTGAACTCGGCGCAGTCCGGTGTCGGCATATCGCTGAGCGTCAGTTGCGCCTTGAGCCAGCGGGTGCGGGCCGGATAAACGCATTGGGCATGCTGCTCGCCGGCGCTGGCCGGGGCATACAGTGCCTGCACGGTCGCCGCCAGTTCACGGTCGGGGTGTTCGTTGCCATCGGGGGCGAGAAAGAACTTCTTGTCGCTGACATAGCTGCGCCAGCCACCGAGCTTGGCGGCTTCGTAATGCCCCAGGGAAATCCAGAAGGGGTCGTTGGCCAGTTGCTGCAAACGTTGATTGTCGATATGTGGCGCGGCGGACAGCGGGGCGCAGACACAGAGCGCCAGCCAGGCAAGGCGTTTGAGCATAGTGAGCAACTTAAGTCGAAAGAAACAAAGACCCAAAGGGGCAGGCCAAAAGGGCCAGGTCCAAAAAACAAAACCCGCTCCCCGAAAGGAGCGGGGTGGGTCGTGATTAAGCTTGAGTGGCGTACTTGGCCAGACGAGGGTCGCTTTTCAGCACGGCCAGGGTGTTGGTATGCACGTCATCAGCGGTCACGTCAGCTTTGCTGAAGATTTGCTGGAAGTGCTGATGAGTCACAGCGGCGAAATGCGCACGGTCTTCCGGCGCCACGCCCAGTACCACGGCGTAAGTGGTCAGCGCTTCGCCCTGACCTTTGGCCATGTCTTCGGACAGCTCGTTCATCATGCCATTCATGGCGATCCAGGATTTGCCGCCATAGGTCAGCGACGCGTTGGTCGAGCAACCGTTGGTGCCGGAGGTCATACCGAACGTTGCGTTACCGGAAGTGCCGTTGGTGGTGGATGCCAGGAAGTGTGCCGGGGTGCCACGCTGACCTTCGAACAGCATGTTGCCCCAACCGCAGTCCGGACCGCCTGGCGCCTGAGCCATGGCGTTGATGGATACAGCGGTGAAGAGAGTACCGAGAAGAATCCGTTTCATAGCTATGTTCTCTTTGTGTGCATACCAATGGACAAGGGTGCTGGCCCCTAATGGTGCCAGTGGGCCGGTTATCATCCAGCCGCGCAGCTTGGAGTTTAGGCAGGTTCCGGGGGTTCCGTAATCTTTTGCGAAACATTCCTTGAAAACACTGATTTTGAGCCGCTCGGCCCGGGGCTGACGCTTTGTCTAGACTTTGGCTTGAGGCGCGCCTTGCCAGTGAGGTACGGGCAGCGCCAGAATGCCGCTATCTGCCCCGCCTGATGTAAGGAAGCCCGATGCCTGATCCTGTTGCTGCCAGCTTGCGTCTAGCGCCTGAAGCGCTGACCCGTCCGTTTTCCGCTGAACAGTTCAGCTTCTCTACCACCAATGATCTGGAGCCCTTCCGCGGTGTGCTTGGCCAGGAACGTGCGGTTGAAGCCTTGCAGTTCGGTGTGGCCATGCCACGCCCCGGTTACAACGTATTCGTCATGGGCGAGCCCGGCACTGGCCGGTTTTCGTTCGTCAAACGCTACCTCAAGGCCGAAGGCAAGCGCCTGCAGACCCCGGCGGACTGGGTCTACGTCAATAATTTCGATGAGCCACGCGAGCCTCGTGCGTTGGAACTGCCGTCGGGCACCGCCGGTGCCTTCATCGGTGATATCAACGGCTTAATCGACAACCTGCTGGCGACCTTCCCGGCGGTGTTCGAGCACCCGTCCTATCAGCAGAAGAAAAGCGCCATCGACCGCGCTTTCAACCAGCGTTATGACCGTGCACTGGATGTGATCGAGCGTCTGGCGCTGGAGAAAGAGGTCGCGCTGTACCGCGACAGCAGCAACATCGCCTTCACTCCGATGAGCGAAGGCAAGGCACTGGATGAGGCGGAATTCGCCCAGTTGCCGGAAGCCGAGCGCGAACGCTTTCACGAGGACATTTCCGGGCTGGAAGAGCGATTGAACGAAGAGCTCGCCAGCCTGCCGCAATGGAAGCGCGAGTCGAGCAATCAACTGCGTCAGCTCAACGAAGAAACCATCACCCTGGCCTTGCAGCCATTGCTCGCGCCGCTGTCGGAAAAATACGCGGAAAACGCCGGCGTTTGCGGTTACCTGCAAGCGATGCAGGTGTACCTGCTCAAAACGGTGGTCGAGCAACTGGTGGACGACAGCAAGACCGACGCCATCGCCCGCAAATTGCTCGAAGAGCAATACGCCCCGAGCCTGGTGGTCGGTCATCCGTTCAGCGGCGGTGCGCCCGTGGTGTTCGAACCGCATCCGACCTACGACAACCTGTTTGGCCGCATCGAATACAGCACCGACCAAGGCGCGCTCTACACCACCTATCGGCAGCTGCGACCGGGTGCGCTGCACCGGGCCAACGGCGGTTTTCTGATCCTCGAAGCGGAAAAAATGCTCAGCGAGCCTTTTGTCTGGGATGCGCTCAAACGCGCCCTGCAATCGCGCAAGCTGAAAATGGAGTCGCCTCTGGGTGAGCTGGGCCGTCTGGCCACCGTGACGCTGACACCGCAACACATTCCGTTGCAGGTGAAAGTAGTCATCATCGGCGCCCGGCAGCTCTACTACACGTTGCAAGACCTCGATCCGGACTTCCAGGAGATGTTCCGCGTCCTGGTGGATTTCGACGAAGACATCCCGATGGTCGACGAGAGCCTGGAGCAATTCGCCCAGTTGCTCAAAACCCGTACGTCCGAGGAAGGCATGGCGCCGCTGACCGCCGATGCGGTGGCGCGCCTGGCAACTTACAGCGCGCGTCTGGCCGAGCACCAGGGGCGTTTGTCGGCGCGAATCGGCGATCTGTTCCAGCTAGTCAGCGAGGCAGATTTCATTCGCGACCTGGCGGGTGACGACATGACCGACGCCGGGCACATCGAGCGCGCGCTTAAGGCCAAGGCCACCCGTACCGGGCGTGTTTCGGCGCGGATTCTCGATGACATGCTGGCCGGGATCATCCTGATCGACACCGATGGCGCGGCGGTCGGCAAGTGCAACGGGTTGACGGTGCTGGAAGTCGGCGATTCGGCTTTCGGGGTGCCGGCGCGGATTTCCGCCACGGTTTATCCGGGCGGCAGCGGCATCGTCGACATCGAGCGCGAGGTCAACCTTGGCCAGCCGATCCACTCCAAAGGCGTGATGATCCTCACCGGGTATCTGGGCAGCCGTTATGCCCAGGAATTCCCGCTGGCGATTTCCGCGAGTATCGCTCTGGAGCAGTCCTACGGTTATGTCGACGGTGACAGCGCGTCTCTTGGCGAAGCGTGCACGCTGATCTCGGCCTTGTCGAAAACCCCGCTCAAGCAGTGCTTTGCGATTACCGGTTCGATCAACCAGTTCGGTGAAGTGCAGGCGGTGGGTGGGGTCAACGAGAAGATCGAAGGTTTCTTCCGACTCTGCGAAGCCCGTGGTTTGACGGGGGAGCAAGGTGCGATCATTCCTCAGGCCAACGTCGCCACGCTGATGCTCGACGAAAAGGTGCTGGCGGCGGTGCGCGCGGGGCAGTTCCATGTCTACGCGGTACGCCAGGCCGACGAGGCCCTGAGCCTGTTGGTCGGCGAGCCGGCCGGTGCACCGGATGAGAATGGTGAATTCCCTGAAGGCAGCATCAATGCGCGGGTAGTGGAACGCTTGCGGGTGATTGCGGAAATGGTTAGCGAGGAAGACCTCAAGGAAGCCGAAAAAGAGTTGGCGCAGGAAGCAATGCTTGAAATCAAACCGGCCTGAGTTGCCCGCCAAAAGTAGCAAGCTCCTGTGGCGAGGGGGCTTGCCCCCGTTCGGCGGCGAAGCAGTCGTAAAATCGATTGATACAGTTTTTCTGATAAACCGCTTCAGCCGCTTTCGGGGCCGCTTCACGGCCCAACGGGGGCAAGCCCCCTCGCCACAATTATGGCGTCAATATTCACGCAGTGACCACTCGGCACCTTCTGGTCTCGGTTCGCGTGCGAGCCAGACTTTTCTTCTATTATCTGCTCAAGGATATCGACAGTAATCACTGGATCGAGACAGCCTTCCCGTGGAGGCTGAATACCGGATCTACCGAGGGTCGCCGCCATGTCGCGCAACCTCTGCCTCACCCGTCAATGCCTGGGCCTTGTGACCCGTATCGAATGTGCTATCCGCCCGCTGGCGGGAGATACGGGCATGTGGACCTTGCTCTTCGCCGCCGGAATGGCCGGCGAGCAGCCTTCTGCCATCAAGGCCCAAGGCCCGTTCCGTGGGCCTGTCGTGGCTGAATCGATCCTCGACACTATTGTTGAAAGCCTGACTTTGCATGGCTACGAGCTGGCCGACGACCCGCAAATCTGGTGTCTGCATTTGCAAGCCCAGTTGCGAGAGATCAATGGTGGTCGTTACCGCAACCTTAGCGGTCCCGAGTTTCGGCCCGAGCACTGAACAGACTATTGATCAAGGTTGCCTGGCTCTGCCTTGTCGAGTTTGACCTCAAACCCATATTGCACGGTGGTGAGGTTGGTTCGCTGATAAGTTTCCAGACGTGTGGGCTGGCCATAGAAATAATGCACTGCGAATAACGCCGGGCCTTGCGCGCTCGCGTCGTGACTGACCGAAAGAATCTCCTTCAAATAGTTGCCACTGTCGTCCTTGGCGAAAAAACGCCAGTCCTGGGCTGGAAACAGTTTCAAATCCACCACCAACGCATTCCCTTTGAGCTCAAGGCCTTTGGGCAATTGGTGGGTGTCGTATGTTTGCTGGTCGACAGTCGCCAGGTACTGCGGCATGGAGCCCACGGCGTAGGCCGGGGTTTCTGGAAACAGGTTCAGATCATAGGTGATGTCGCCGCGTATCGGATCGACCTGATACGCCTCCGGCGGCAGCTCGATTGGCCCATCGCGCTGGCCGTTGCGGTCTTGGGTAAAGAACGTCACCGGGCTTTCACCGGGATTGAAAGAGGAGCCGAGCAGCTCGTCATTGAAGCTTCTGGGGTGATCGAATTCGATGCGCGCGGCACTCGGGTCATCCACCGACTGACTGATGCTGATACTTTTTTTCAGTTGTTCCTCGCCCAGCGTTGCGCCCTTGAGCCAGGTCGCGGCCTGGTCGTCATACACCACCACCGGCAAGATCAGTGGCTGGATGGTTTTTTCCGTGGTGTGCGGGTCGAAGCGGCGTATCGGCAGGTTCAGGTCCTTGTGGGTCACCGTGACCGCCGAAAAGTCCAGCAAGCTGACTTCGAGGGTGTCGATCGGCCCGTTGAAGTAGACCTTGGTGTAATGCCGGGTTTGTTGCTTTTCAAACGCACGCTGCTCGTCATCGAGCTGTTTTTCGAACGCTTCGCTCCAGGCTTTCTGCTGTTGCATCTGCGCCAGTTGTTTTTGATAAAACGCAATTTGCGCGGCGGTTTCGTTGATCGCACCCGAGCGCGAGAGGAATTGCCCGGTGGCGTCCCTGGCCTGAACGATCAGTGGGTTGAGTGATGTGTCACGTATCTCGGGGGCCAGCGGCGCGCTGTTACTGAATTCGATTTCGGCGTAGTTATCGCCCAGTTTCAATAAGGTGACACTGAGATTGTCGTTGGTGCGAGTCTGGCCGACGTCCTTTTTCGTCAGGTCGAAACTGTAGAGCCGGCGTGGGGCGATGACGTCCACCTTGCCTTGCAGGCTCACCGGTTGTGGTTGGCTTTTCTTGTCCGCCTCCAGGCCTTCGATGAAGGGGTAGGTCACCGTCAAATCATCGGGGTTGGTCAGGTTGGAGCTCGACGGGCTCAGCTGAATGCCGGGATCGGTTTCCGACCATTCCGGCTGGAACGCGATGACGTGCTTGTTGCTCAGGGTCACCGATTGCCATTCCAGGCCATGAGGAAAAAGGAACGCGCCCGGAATGTTGAAATTGAAGGGGAATACCGGCTGCAAATCGGTCAGGTAATCCGAGCTGGACTCCTTGTGCAGCACGAACAAACCGTCGATGTAGGTGTCGACCAGCGCCTGGGGCGTGGGATAGTGCTTGAGCACGGCAAGGGCGTCTTCGCCGTATTCGGTGACCACTGGTTTGGTGTCGAGCCTGAGTTGCGCGCGTTCGAGCAACAGGAGTGGGCCGCCGAGCTCAGCCACGGCATCCTTGAGTTTGGGATCCTCGATCGTCTCCAGGGATTGTTCGAACTGTGCGATCTTTTCTTCGAGGCTGACCTGACGTTTCTCATCGCCGGGTGAGCAACCACCGAGCAGCAACGTGAGGCAAAGTCCGGCACTCGTTAAAGGCAATCGCACATCCATTTCCAGTCTTCCTGTCCGACGTCGCTGACCTGTCAATCATCTGGACACTAGCAGAAAAACTTTGTCACACACACGCAGGTTACGGATTTTCCGGCGGTTTCTGGGTGTAACAGGTGGCTGTTATACTCGCGCCATTTCCAGCCCCTTGTGTGAGATTCAATGGAACGCTTTATCGAAAATGCAATGTACGCCTCCCGTTGGTTACTGGCGCCGATCTATTTCGGTTTGTCCCTGGGCTTGCTGGCGTTGGCACTGAAATTCTTCCAGGAAGTCTTCCACGTCATTCCTAACGTGTTCTCGATGGCCGAGTCGGATCTGATTCTGGTACTGCTTTCGCTGATCGACATGGCGCTGGTGGGCGGCTTGCTGGTGATGGTGATGATCTCTGGCTACGAGAACTTCGTTTCTCAGCTGGATATCGACGACAGCAAGGAAAAGCTCAACTGGCTGGGCACCATGGATTCGTCTTCGTTGAAGATGAAGGTCGCAGCGTCCATCGTGGCGATTTCGTCGATCCACCTGCTACGGATCTTCATGGACGCCAAGAACGTCGATCCCGAGCATTTGAAGTGGTACGTGGTCATTCACATGACCTTCGTGGTGTCGGCGTTTGCCATGGGCTATCTGGACAAGCTGACCAAGCACTGATCTGCACCACCCCTGTAGGAGCGAGGCTTGCCCGCGAAGGCGGCGTAACAGATAACACTTATGTCGACTGACACGGCCTCTTCGCGGGTAAGCCTCGCTCCTACAAGGGGGGGGGGAAACAGACGGGTGGTGTCGTCTGTGGCTTGTACTTTGGCCCGCCGAGGCATATCCATGTAGAGATCCTGGCTCGCCACTGCCTGAGGTGCGCTCATGAACCTGCAAGAGCTGAATGCGTATGCCGTCGCCGGAAAGGTCGATGAGCTGAACCTGATCTCGATGGAAGGCGTGTTTTACGTGCTGGAAGCACGGATGCATGGCGCGGGGCATCCATTGCGCGATGCGCATGGCGAGATATTGCATCTGCGCTCGGTCGAGCATGCGCGTGAAGTGCTTCATGCCTTTCCCAAGTTGTCGTTCAACGTCGTGCATACCTCGGTTCAGGATGAAATGTGCGGTGCCAGCACCGAGGAAAGCCTGAAAGTACCGATCACTTTCCGTTCCGCGTGACAGGGCCGACACGGCTCATCAACGTGACGGCATCTGTGCTAGTCTGCTCGCCCTTTTGATTCCGGGCGCTCCGGGATGCGCTGTGCACGCACGGCGAGTTCCAGGGCCGTCCGCACAACGGAGCAGTGTCATGTCCGAAGTAAATCTGTCCACCGACGAAACCCGCGTCAGCTACGGCATTGGCCGTCAGTTGGGCGACCAGCTGCGTGACAATCCGCCACCGGGCGTTAGCCTGGACGCAATCCTGGCTGGCCTGACCGACGCGTTCGCCGGCAAGCCAAGCCGTGTGGGTCAGGAAGAAATGTCCGCCAGCTTCAAGGTTATCCGCGAAATCATGCAGGCCGAAGCTGCAGCCAAGGCTGAAGCCGCTGCTGGCGAAGGCCTGGCTTTCCTGGCGGAAAACGCCAAGCGCGAAGGCATCACCACTCTGGCTTCCGGCCTGCAATTCGAAGTGCTGACTCAAGGCGAAGGCGCCAAGCCGACCCGTGAAGACCAAGTGCGCACCCACTACCACGGCACTTTGATCGACGGCACTGTGTTCGACAGCTCCTACGATCGTGGCCAGCCTGCAGAATTCCCGGTTGGCGGCGTCATCGCTGGCTGGACCGAAGCCCTGCAACTGATGAACGCCGGCAGCAAATGGCGTCTGTACGTGCCGAGCGAACTGGCTTACGGCGCTCAAGGCGTTGGCAGCATTCCGCCGCACAGCGTACTGGTATTCGACGTCGAACTGCTCGACGTTCTGTAATGCCCGGCCTGTCGTTATGACGGGCTAATGTGGGAGCGAGCCTGCTCGCGATGCAGTCAACTCGGTTTTTCTGTGAAACCGAGGTGATGCCATCGCGAGCAGGCTCGCTCCCACAGTTTTTTTGTTGTCTCATAGTTCGATCTTGTTGTGCAGCTCACTCGTCGGGCGCAACGCCCGGGCATAGCAGAACAGAAACAGATTGCGCACCAGCTCCTTGAGCACCACTGGCTCGCTGGAACTTAAGCCATTGACGTCCAGATCACCCTGATCCTGCAGCTCGTTCAAGGCTTCTTCTTCAAGCACCGCACAGACTTCCCCGGTTTCCCGATGCAGGATTCTGAGGTAGGGATGTGGGCGGTCCAGCCAGGCATCGATCAAATAAGTCATGAGTCTCATCTCCATTGATGGGTTTCAATGAGAATAATTCTTATTCATCAAATAGCAAGAGTCTATTGGCGGTTTGTGTTTTTTTCTGCGGGGAAGTTGCTGGGCGTCAAGGCGACTGGCGTTTGGCTACTGTGCGGGAATGCTGGGTGATGCGGGGAAGGGTGAAGCACCATCCCACGCCGGGCGCGGGATGGAATACAGCAGACTCAGACTTTTCTGACGAACTCGGATTTGAGTTTCATCGGGCCGATGCCATCGATCTTGCAGTCGATGTCGTGGTCGCCATCGCACAGGCGGATGTTCTTGACCTTGGTGCCGACCTTGACCACCAGCGACGTGCCTTTGACCTTGAGGTCCTTGATCACGGTGATGGTATCGCCGTCCTGCAGGACATTGCCGACCGAATCCTTTTTCACGGTGTCATCGGAGGCCACTTCGGCTTCACCACTGGCGGACCACTCGTGAGCGCACTCCGGGCAGATCAGCTGTGCACCGTCTTCATAGGTGTATTCGGAATTGCATTTCGGGCAGGGTGGCAACGTGCTCACTAAAGCTCCTTGGATTCAGGATGGCTAAAAAGCGCACATTATATAGGGTTTTGTCGCAGGAGGGGCGAGGCGGTGGCGAACCTGTGGGAGCGGCCCGTGGCGAGGGGGCTTGCCCCCGTTCGGCTGCGAAGCAGTCGTAAACCCATTGCATGCGGTTTATCTTTGAAATACAGGGCCGCTTCGCAACCCAACGGGGGCAAGCCCCCTCGCCACAGGTCGCTCCTACAGGGCGCGGATTAGTGCGTGCGGGCTACTGCAAACTCGCTCAACTCAACCAACGCATCGCGGTATTCGCTGGCGGGCAGGGCGTCGAGGCATTTGATCGCCCGGGCCACGTAGTCGCGGGCCAGTTGGGCGGTGTAATCCAGCGAGCCGGAAGCTTCAACGGCTTCGCGAATGCTTTCCAGATCTTCGATGCCACCTTTCTGGATCGCCCGACGAACCAGTGCGGCCTGCTCCTGAGTGCCTTCGCGCATGGTGTAGATCAGTGGCAGAGTCGGTTTACCTTCGGCCAGATCGTCGCCGACGTTCTTGCCCAGGGTTTCGGCGTCGCCACGATAATCCAGCAGGTCGTCGACCAATTGGAAGGCCACCCCCAGGTGATCGCCGAAGGTGCGCAGTGCTTCGCTCTGTTCCGGCGAGGCGCCGGCCAGGGCCGCGGCACTGTGGGTCGAGGCTTCGAAGAGCATCGCGGTTTTGCCGCGGATGACTTCCATGTAGGTTTCTTCGGTGGTGCTGGCGTCGCGGACCTTCGACAGTTGCAACACTTCGCCTTCAGCGATGATGCGCGTGGCTTGCGAAAGGATCTTCATCACCGGCATGGAGCCCAGTTCGACCATCATTTCGAAAGAACGCGAATACAGGAAGTCGCCCACCAGCACGCTCGGCGCGTTGCCCCACATGGCGTTGGCGGTCGAGCGGCCACGGCGCATGCCGGACATGTCGACGACGTCGTCGTGCAGCAGGGTAGCGGTGTGCAGGAACTCGATGGTCGCGGCCAACAGGCGCAGGTCATCGCCTTCGCGGCCAAGTGCCTTGCCGCACAGCAGCACGAGCAACGGGCGCAGGCGTTTACCGCCAGCCGAGGTAATGTAGTCGCCGATTTTCGATACCAGCGGCACTCGGGAAGTCAGCTGTTTCTTGATGATGCCGTCGACGGCGCTAAAATCGTCCGCCACCGCGCGGTAGAAAGCTTGGGGTTGCATCAGCGACAGTTGCTCCAGAAGGGTTGCGCGGCATGCTAGGACCCACGTCCGGGCCTGTCAAGGCGCGATGGACAGCCTCTTGCATCGCCCCGGCAGCTTGCGTACAATCGCGCACCCTGAACTTCCTGGGCAGCACCTGCCTTACGCAATTGCAAACAGGCCTCCAGCCTTATGCAGCCATGCCAGCCAATACCTCTTCTTATAAAGAGCTGGGTGAGCAGGATTATCGGAGAAATACCATGTCTTATGCAGTAATCGTTACTGGTGGCAAGCAGTACAAAGTTGCTCCAGGTGAATACCTGAAGATCGAAAAACTGGAAATCGCTACCGGCGAATCCGTTACTTTTGATCGCGTTCTGTTGGTTGCCAATGGCGACGACGTGAATATCGGCGCTCCAGTTGTTCCTGGCGCTACCGTTGTGGCTGAAGTGATCTCCCAAGGTCGTCACGATAAAGTCCGCATCATCAAGTTCCGTCGTCGTAAGCACCACATGAAGCGTATGGGCCACCGCCAGTGGTACACCGAGATCAAAATCACCGGTATTCAGGCTTAATTTCAGCCTAATTCCTCACTAGGAGAATTGAACTCATGGCACACAAAAAAGCTGGTGGTAGTACCCGTAACGGTCGCGACTCAGAAGCCAAACGCCTTGGCGTGAAGATGTATGGCGGCCAGGTTATCATTCCGGGCAACATCATCGTGCGTCAGCGCGGCACCCAATTCCACGCTGGCTACGGCGTTGGCATGGGCAAAGATCACACTCTGTTCGCTAAAATCGACGGCGTGATCAAGTTCGAAGTAAAAGGCGCCTTCGGTCGTCGTTACGTAAGCATTGTCCCGAAGACTGACGTCGTCGCGGCATAATTACGTAGTTGCTGGAAAAGCCCTGTCTTGCGACGGGGCTTTTTCGTTTGTGGGGTGAGTCTCTTGCAAAGCTGTTTGTGATGGGCTCCAGCGCTGTATTGGCGGTCGTTGATTGAGGTCGCTGCGCTCATTTTTGCAAGAGTCTTATGTCTAGGTTTTTTCGGCTCGTCCGTATGGCGAGAGGCGTTTTGTTATGAAGTTTGTTGATGAAGTATCGATTCGAGTAAAGGCCGGTGACGGCGGCAACGGTTGCATGAGCTTCCGTCGCGAAAAATTCATTGAAAACGGCGGCCCGAACGGCGGTGACGGTGGTGATGGCGGCTCGGTCTACATGGTCGCCGACGAAAACCTCAACACCCTGGTGGACTACCGTTACACCCGGCACTTCGATGCCGAGCGTGGTTCCAACGGCGGCAGCACTGACTGCACCGGCAAGAAAGGTGAGGAGCTGGTGCTGCGCGTTCCAGTCGGCACTACCGTTATCGATTCCGCGACTCAGGAAGTGATCGGCGACCTGACCAAGGCCGGCCAGCGTCTGCTGGTGGCTCACGGCGGCTGGCACGGTCTGGGTAACACTCGTTTCAAATCCAGCACCAACCGGGCGCCGCGCCAGACCACGCCGGGCAAGCCGGGTGAGCAGCGCGACCTGAAGCTGGAAATGAAGGTGTTGGCGGACGTCGGTCTGCTCGGTTTGCCGAACGCCGGCAAAAGTACCTTCATTCGCTCGGTATCGGCCGCCAAGCCGAAAGTCGCCGACTATCCGTTCACCACTCTGGTGCCGAACCTGGGTGTGGTCAGCGTCGATCGCTGGAAGAGCTTCGTGGTGGCGGACATTCCCGGTCTGATCGAAGGTGCTTCCGACGGCGCGGGCCTGGGGATTCGTTTCCTCAAGCACTTGTCGCGTACCCGTCTGCTGCTGCACCTCGTCGACATGGCGCCGCTGGATGACACCAGTGCTCCGGATGCCGCTGAAGTAATCGTCAGTGAGCTGACCAAGTTCAGTCCGTCCCTGGCTGAGCGTGATCGCTGGCTGGTGCTGAACAAGTGCGACCAGATCCTTGAAGAAGAGCACGACGCTCGCGTCAAGGAAATCGTTGATCGTCTGGAGTGGACCGGTCCTGTCTACGTGATCTCCGCGATCGCCAAGCAAGGCACCGAGCGTCTTTGCCATGACATCATGCGTTACCTGGAAGATCGTGCCGATCGTCTGGCTAACGACCCGGCCTACAAGGAAGAGCTGGCCGAGCTCGATCAGCGTATCGAAGATGAAGCGCGCGCCCAGCTGCAGGCGCTGGACGATCAGCGTGCCCTGCGTCGCAGTGGCGTGAAGTCGGTCCATGACATCGGTGACGACGATTGGGACGAAGAAGATGTGGATGACGAAGACGGTCCGGAAATCATTTACGTGCGTGACTGATTCGTTGCGATAAACTTAAGCGCCGCTCACTAGAGCGGCGTTTTAGTATCTGGAAATCGGTAGTCACGAATAACGTTACGGGCAGCGCTGGGTCGTGCTGTCCTCAAGCTAAGGTTGAAGATGATGCGGAGCAAGGTGACAGGTGCGCAGCGTTGGGTCGTGAAGATCGGCAGCGCTTTGCTGACGGCGGACGGCAAAGGCCTGGATCGCGCGGCAATGGGTGTCTGGGTCGAGCAGATGGTTGCCCTGCACGAGGCGGGTGTTGAGCTGGTGCTGGTGTCCTCCGGGGCCGTGGCGGCGGGTATGAGCCGTTTGGGCTGGACTGTACGACCCAGTGCGATGCACGAGTTGCAGGCCGCTGCCGCCATCGGACAGATGGGGTTGGTGCAGGCCTGGGAGTCGAGCTTCGCCGAGCATGGCCGGCATACCGCGCAGATTCTCCTGACTCACGACGATTTGTCCGACCGCAAGCGCTACCTGAACGCTCGCAGTACGCTGCGCGCGCTGGTCGAGCTCAAGGTGATCCCGGTGATCAACGAGAACGACACCGTGGTCACTGACGAAATCCGTTTTGGCGACAACGACACGTTGGCGGCGCTGGTGGCTAATCTGGTCGAGGCCGATTTGCTGGTGATCCTCACTGATCGCGATGGCATGTTCGACGCAGATCCACGCAACAATCCTGACGCCAAGCTGATTTACGAGGCGCGTGCCGATGATCCGGCGCTGGATGCGGTGGCTGGTAGCACGGGCGGTGCACTGGGTCGTGGCGGCATGCAGACCAAGTTGCGCGCTGCGCGTTTGGCGGCGCGTTCTGGTGCGCACACCATCATCGTTGGCGGGCGCATTGATCGCGTGCTGGATCGTCTCAAGGCTGGCGAGCGCATCGGTACCTTGTTGTCACCTGAGCGCGGCATGCTGGCGGCGCGCAAGCAGTGGCTGGCCGGGCATCTGCAAACCCGCGGCACGCTGGTGCTGGATGCGGGGGCGGTGACCGCGTTGTCCCAAGGCAATAAAAGTTTGCTGCCGGTGGGCGTCAAACTGGTCCAGGGCAGTTTCCGTCGCGGCGAAATGGTGGTCTGCGTGGCGCCGGACGGTCGTGAAATCGCCCGTGGTCTGGCTAACTACAGTGCTCTGGAAGCGCAAAAAATCATCGGTCAGTCGTCTGAGGCGATTGTCGGTCTGCTGGGTTACATGGCGGAGCCGGAACTGGTTCACCGCGATAACCTGATTCTGGTCTGAAGGAATACCTGAATGCGTGTGGCAAAAGGATTATTGGGCTTGTTGTTGGCGATGCCGCTGCTGGCCTCGGCCGAGGAAATTGGCCAGGTGTCGACGGTGTTCAAGTTCGTCGGCCCGAACGACCGTATCGTTGTCGAGGCGTTTGATGACCCGAAAGTGGAGGGCGTGACTTGCTACCTGTCGCGCGCCAAGACTGGCGGGGTAAAGGGTGGGTTAGGTCTGGCTGAGGATCGCGCTGAGGCGTCTATTGCGTGCCGTCAGGTTGGGCCGATCAACTTCAAGGGTGAGCTCAAGGATGGCGAGGAGGTGTTCAAGGAGCGCACGTCCCTGGTGTTCAAGACCATGCAAGTGGTGCGATTCCTCGACAAGAAGCGCAATACGCTGGTGTACCTGGTTTATAGCGATCGTTTGATCGAGGGCAGCCCGCAGAATGCGGTGACGGCGATTCCGATTTTGCCGTGGGCACACGCTCAATAATCTGAGGCAAGACGAAGTGTGGGAGCGAGCCTGCTCGCGATAGCGGACTGACATTCGGCATCTATGCTGGCTGGACATCCGCAATCGCGAGCAGGCTCGCTCCCACATTTTTTTGCGGTGTATCTGATAAATCGCAGGCAATAAAAAACCGACCCTGAGGTCGGTTTTTTAATGAGCGTGTCGCTTAGGCAGCAGCGGCAACGTTCAGGGCCTTTACGTGGCCATTCAGGCGGCTCTTATGACGAGCAGCTTTGTTCTTGTGGATGATACCTTTATCGGCCATACGGTCGATAACTGGCACAGCCAGAACGTAAGCAGCTTGAGCTTTAGCAGCGTCTTTTGCGTCGATGGCTTTAACTACATTCTTGATGTAGGTACGAACCATGGAACGCAGGCTGGCGTTGTGGCTGCGACGCTTCTCAGCCTGTTTTGCACGTTTTTTGGCGGAAGGTGTGTTGGCCACCGTCGAGCTCCTCGAAAGACTTTTTAGGAAATAGCAAACAAAATAGGCCGCGAATCATGCCGATGAGTTGATGGCTTGTCAAGGGCGGGAGAGACGTTCCGCTAAGTGGCCGGTTCCGACCCCATGAAAACTACTGCGCTCGGCAATACAGCGTTGAAAGCAGACTCGAAATGCTCATTGACTAAAGTCAACTCCGCTTTCTCTCCTGCTTTCGCCTTGTCTTGCCTTCGCTCGCTACGTTTTCAAGGGGGCGGTGAGCTGGATATTTCTTTCCGGCGTGCGACCTGTAAACTCGCGAGCTTTGGCTCTGTGCTGTTGCGGCGCGGAGTATCGCATAAGTGGGCGCGTTGTTCGCCTGCTGTTTATCGACAGGCAAAAACTCTTTCAATGAATCTGCTCAAATCTTTGGCCGCTGTCAGCTCTATCACGATGCTTTCCCGGGTGTTGGGGTTTGTTCGCGATACCCTTATCGCTCGTGCATTTGGTGCGGGAATGGCGACCGATGCCTTCTTTATCGCCTTCAAACTGCCCAATCTGCTGCGGCGGATCTTCGCCGAGGGAGCATTTTCCCAGGCTTTCGTGCCGATTCTCGCCGAATATAAAAGCCAGAAGGGCGAGGAGGCGACGCGAACCTTCATTGCCTACGTCTCGGGCCTGCTGACGCTGGTGCTGGCTCTGGTCACCGCGTTGGGCATGCTCGCCGCGCCTTGGGTTATCTGGGCCACGGCACCGGGTTTCGTCACTACCCCGGAAAAATTCGAGCTGACCACCGATCTGCTACGGGTCACTTTTCCTTATATATTGCTGATCTCCCTGTCTTCATTGGCCGGAGCGATCCTCAACACCTGGAACCGCTTCTCGGTGCCAGCCTTCGTGCCGACCCTGCTCAATGTCAGCATGATCATCTTTGCGGTGTTCCTGACGCCGTATTTCGATCCGCCGGTAATGGCACTGGGCTGGGCCGTTCTGGTGGGCGGCCTGGCGCAATTGCTGTTTCAGCTGCCGCACCTGAAAAAAATCGGCATGCTGGTGCTGCCGCGCCTGAGTCTGCGCGATAGCGGTGTCTGGCGGGTCATGAAACAGATGCTGCCGGCGATCATCGGCGTTTCGGTGAGTCAGATTTCGCTGATCATCAACACCATATTTGCTTCGTTTCTGGTGGCGGGTTCCGTTTCCTGGATGTATTACGCCGATCGCCTGATGGAATTGCCATCCGGGGTGCTGGGTGTGGCGCTGGGCACGATCCTGCTGCCGACTCTGGCCAGGACCTATGCCAGCCAGGATCGCCACGAATACTCGCGGATCCTCGATTGGGGGCTGCGCCTGTGCTTCATGTTGGTGCTGCCGTGCGCCCTGGCGCTGGGGATTCTGGCTGAGCCGCTAACGGTTTCGCTATTCCAGTACGGTCAGTTCAGTGCTTTCGATGCGGCCATGACCCAGCGCGCGTTGATTGCTTATTCTGTCGGCTTGCTGGGGATTATCGTGATCAAAGTATTGGCGCCGGGCTTTTATGCGCAACAAAATATCCGCACCCCGGTAAAAATCGCGATTTTCACCCTGATTGTCACCCAGCTGTTCAACCTGGTGCTGATCGGTCCGCTGGCTCATGCCGGTCTGGCCCTGGCCATCAGCGCGGGCGCCTGCATCAATGCCGGGCTGTTGTTCTATCAGTTGCGCAAGCAGCAGATGTATCAGCCGCAACCGGGCTGGGCGAAGTTCGGGCTCAAACTGCTGGTGGCGGTGGCGGTGATGTCCGCGGTATTGCTGGGCGCAATGCACTTCATGCCGGCTTGGGCGCAAGGGCATATGCTGGAGCGTTTACTGCGTCTGGGCGCATTGGTGATCGCCGGCGTGGTGGTCTATTTCGGCATGTTACTGTTGATGGGCTTCCGTTTGCGCGACTTCAATCGCAAGGCCTTGAGCTGAGGCTTTTGTCTTGAAAAACACGGGCGGGCCGACGGTTTTGTCGGCTCGATCACTTTGGGTTACGGTGTTGCCTGTCGTCGGCCGCCGGGTGTGGTTATAATCGACCACTTTATGAGCAAGAAGCGCGTTATGCAGCTGGTTCGAGGCCTCCACAACCTGCGCCCCCAGCATCGGGGCTGTGTCGCCACTATTGGCAACTTTGACGGTGTTCACCGTGGTCACCAGGCTATCCTGGCCCGGCTGCGTGAGCGTGCGCTCGAGTTGGGCGTGCCCAGCTGCGTGGTGATTTTTGAGCCGCAGCCGCGAGAGTTCTTCGCCCCGGACACCGCCCCGGCCCGTCTGGCCCGCCTGCGGGACAAACTGCAGCTGCTGGCCCTGGAAGGTGTCGACCGGGTGCTGTGCCTGGCTTTCAATCAGCGCCTGAGCAAACTCAGCGCCAGCGAATTCGTCGATACTATTCTGGTGGACGGCCTGGGCGTGCAGCATTTGGAGGTCGGCGACGATTTCCGTTTCGGCTGCGACCGGCTAGGGGATTTCGATTTCCTGCAACAGGCTGGCGTCCTTCAGGGGTTTACCGTCGAAGCGGCGCAAACTGTCGAGCTGGACGGCATTCGTGTCAGCAGCACTCAGGTGCGTAACGCCCTGGCAGCTGCCGATTTTGCCTTGGCCGAGCGGCTGCTCGGTCGTCCGTACCGGATTGCCGGGCGGGTCCTGCATGGCCAGAAGCTGGCGCGCCAGCTCGGTACGCCGACCGCCAACATACAACTCAAGCGTCGTCGTGTACCGCTGTCCGGGGTTTATCTGGTCAACGTCGACATCGACGGCAAGACCTGGCCAGGCGTCGCCAATATCGGCGTGCGGCCAACGGTCCAAGGGGATGGCAAAGCCCACCTCGAAGTACATCTTTTAGATTTTGCCGGCGATCTGTATGACCGGCGTTTGACGGTGGTTTTCCACCACAAGCTGCGTGAAGAGCAGCGTTTCGCCTCTCTGGAGGCGCTTAAGACGGCGATCAATGCGGATGTCGCCGCCGCCCGTGCCCTGTCGCACCTAGCGCCAATCGCTAATGAAGAGCCTTAAATGACCGACTATAAAGCCACGCTAAACCTTCCGGACACCGCCTTCCCAATGAAGGCCGGCCTGCCTCAGCGCGAACCGCAGATTCTGCAGCGCTGGGACAGCATTGGCCTGTACGGTAAGTTGCGCGAGATTGGCAAGGATCGTCCGAAGTTCGTACTTCACGACGGTCCTCCGTACGCCAACGGCACGATTCACATCGGTCATGCGCTGAACAAGATTCTCAAGGACATGATCATCCGCTCGAAAACCCTGTCGGGTTTCGACGCGCCTTATGTGCCGGGCTGGGACTGCCACGGTCTGCCGATCGAGCACAAAGTCGAAGTGACCCACGGCAAGAACCTGGGCGCGGACAAGACCCGCGAACTGTGCCGTGCCTACGCCACCGAGCAGATCGAAGGCCAGAAGTCCGAATTCATCCGTCTGGGCGTGTTGGGCGATTTCGCCAACCCGTACAAGACCATGGACTTCAAAAACGAGGCCGGTGAAATCCGCGCCTTGGCGGAAATCGTCAAGGGTGGTTTCGTGTTCAAGGGCCTCAAGCCTGTGAACTGGTGCTTTGACTGCGGTTCGGCCCTGGCTGAAGCGGAAGTCGAGTACGAGAACAAAAAATCCGCGACCATCGATGTGGCGTTCCCGATCGCTGATGAAGCCAAACTGGCTGCCGCGTTCGGTCTGCCATCGCTGGGCAAACCTGCTTCGATCGTGATCTGGACCACCACCCCGTGGACCATCCCGGCCAACCAGGCGTTGAACGTTCACCCTGAGTTCAACTACGCCCTGGTCGACGTCGGCGACAAACTGCTGGTGCTGGCTGAAGAACTGGTCGAGTCGTGCCTTGCCCGTTACAGCCTGGAAGGCTCGGTCATTGCGACCACCACCGGTAAAGAACTGGAACTGATCAACTTCCGTCACCCGTTCTACGATCGTCTGTCGCCGGTTTACCTGGCCGAATACGTCGAACTGGGCGCGGGCACCGGTGTGGTTCACTCCTCGCCAGCCTACGGCGTAGACGACTTCGTGACCTGTAAAGCCTATGGCATGGTCAACGACGACATCCTCAATCCGGTGCAAAGCAACGGCGTGTACGCCACGTCGCTGGAGTTCTTCGGCGGCCAGTTCATCTGGAAGGCCAACCCGGCCATCGTCGACAAGCTGACCGAAGTCGGCGCGCTGCTGCACACCACCACTATCGAACACAGCTACATGCACTGCTGGCGTCACAAGACCCCGCTGATCTACCGCGCCACCGCGCAGTGGTTCATCGGCATGGACAAAGAGCCTGCGACCGGCGAAACCCTGCGCAAGCGGGCAATCAAAGCCATCGAAGAGACCAGGTTCGTTCCGGCCTGGGGCCAGGCGCGTCTGCACTCGATGATCGCCAACCGTCCAGACTGGTGCATTTCCCGTCAGCGCAACTGGGGCGTGCCGATCCCGTTCTTCCTGAACAAGGAAAGCGGCGAGCTGCACCCACGCACTGTCGAACTGATGGAAATCGTCGCCCAGCGCGTCGAAGTCGAAGGCATCGAAGCCTGGTTCAAGATGGACGCCGCCGAGTTGCTCGGTGAAGAAGCGCCGCTGTACGACAAGATCAGCGACACCCTGGACGTCTGGTTCGACTCGGGCACTACGCACTGGCACGTCCTGCGCGGCTCGCACTCGATGGGCCACGAGACCGGTCCACGCGCCGACCTGTACCTGGAAGGCTCGGACCAACACCGCGGCTGGTTCCACTCGTCGTTGCTGACCGGTTGCGCCATCGATGACCACGCGCCGTACCGCGAGCTGCTGACCCACGGTTTCACCGTCGACGAGTCCGGCCGCAAAATGTCCAAGTCTTTGGGCAACGTGATCGCGCCGCAGAAGGTCAACGACACCTTGGGCGCCGATATCATGCGTCTGTGGGTCGCTTCTACCGACTACTCGGGTGAAATGGCGGTTTCCGAGCAGATCCTGCAACGCAGTGCGGACGCCTACCGGCGCATCCGTAACACCGCGCGCTTCCTGCTTTCCAACCTGACCGGTTTCAACCCGGCCACCGACATCCTGCCGGCCGAAGAAATGCTGGCGCTGGACCGTTGGGCTGTGGATCGCACCCTGCTGCTGCAACGCGAGCTGCAAGAGCACTACGGCGAATACCGCTTCTGGAACGTCTACTCCAAGATCCACAACTTCTGCGTGCAGGAGCTGGGCGGTTTCTACCTCGACATCATCAAGGACCGTCAGTACACCACTGGCGCCAACAGCAAGGCCCGTCGTTCGGCGCAAACCGCGCTGTACCACATCAGCGAAGCGCTGGTGCGCTGGATCGCGCCAATCCTGGCGTTCACCGCCGACGAGCTGTGGCAGTACCTGCCGGGCGAGCGTAACGAGTCTGTGATGCTCAACACCTGGTACGAAGGCCTGACCGAATTGCCGGAAGGCTTCGAACTGGACCGCGCCTACTGGGAGCGGATCATGGCGGTGAAGGTGGCGGTCAACAAGGAAATGGAGATCCAGCGTGCGGCCAAGGCCGTCGGTGGCAACCTGCAAGCCGAAGTGACGCTGTTCGCCGAAGACGCGCTGAGCGCCGATCTGGCCAAGCTGAGCAACGAACTGCGCTTCGTGTTGATTACCTCGACTGCCGCCGTTGCACCGTTGGTGCAGGCTCCGGCAGACGCGGTGGTCACCGAAGTCGGCGGCCTGAAGCTCAAAGTGGTCAAGTCGAGCCATGCCAAGTGCGCCCGTTGCTGGCACTGCCGTGAAGACGTCGGCGTGAACCCGGAGCATCCGGAAATCTGCGGTCGTTGCGTCGACAACATCAGCGGTGCTGGCGAGGTTCGTCACTATGCCTAATGCCGTTGGCCGTTTCGGACGGCTGAGCTGGCTCTGGTTGAGTTTGCTGGTCCTGGTCATCGACCAGGCCAGCAAGTTCTACTTCGAAGGCTCGCTGAGCATGTACCAGCAAATCGTGGTGATCCCCGATTACTTCAGCTGGACCCTGGCTTACAACACCGGCGCAGCGTTCAGTTTCCTGGCTGACAGCTCAGGCTGGCAGCGCTGGCTGTTCGCCCTGATCGCGGTGGTGGTCAGTGCGGTGCTGGTGGTCTGGCTCAAGCGCCTGGGGCGCAACGAAACCTGGCTGGCGGTTGCGCTGGCTTTGGTTCTGGGGGGCGCGCTGGGCAATTTATATGACCGCATTGCCTTGGGCCATGTGATCGATTTCATTCTGGTGCATTGGCAGAACCGCTGGTATTTCCCGGCGTTCAACTTTGCGGACAGCGCAATTTCTGTCGGTGCCGTGATGCTTGCACTGGATATGTTCAAAAGTAAAAAGACCGGAGAAACCGTTCATGACTGAACAGGTATTGGCTGAGCAACGCATTGGCCAGAACACGGAAGTCACCTTGCACTTTGCGTTGCGCCTGGAGAACGGCGACACCGTCGACAGTACCTTCGACAAAGCCCCGGCGACCTTCAAGGTTGGCGACGGCAGCCTGTTGCCAGGTTTTGAAGCCGCGCTGTTCGGTTTCAAGGCCGGCGACAAACGCACCCTGACTATCGAGCCGGAAAACGCTTTTGGTCAGCCGAACCCGCAAAACGTGCAAATCATCCCGCGCTCGCAGTTCAAGGATATGGAACTGTCGCCTGGCTTGCTGGTGATCTTCAATGATGCGGCTAATACTGAGTTGCCCGGTGTGGTGAAAGAATTCGATGATGCCCAGGTGACCATCGACTTCAACCATCCGCTGGCCGGCAAGACGCTGACCTTTGACGTGGAAATCATTTCCGTCAAAGTACTGTAAGAAACAAAGCAGACCCACTGTGGGAGCGGGCTTGCCCGCGATAGCGGTACATCAGCCGACATCAAAGTTGGCTGTCAGGCCCTCATCGCGGGCAAGCCCGCTCCCACAGGGATTGCAATGATCCAATTTTTTCGCGCGCAAGACACGAGGCACAGCATGCAAATCAAACTCGCCAATCCCCGTGGCTTCTGTGCCGGTGTGGACCGGGCGATCGAAATCGTCAACCGCGCCCTGGAAGTCTTCGGGCCACCGATCTATGTGCGCCACGAAGTGGTCCACAACAAATTCGTCGTCGAAGACCTGCGCGCCCGTGGGGCGATCTTCGTTGAAGAGCTGGATCAGGTGCCGGATGACGTGATCGTGATCTTCAGCGCCCATGGCGTTTCCCAGGCCGTGCGTACCGAAGCCGCAGGCCGTGGCCTGAAGGTGTTCGACGCTACCTGCCCGCTGGTGACCAAGGTACACATCGAAGTTGCGCGTTACAGCCGCGACGGCCGTGAATGCATCCTCATCGGCCACGCCGGTCACCCGGAAGTCGAAGGCACCATGGGCCAGTACGATGGCAGCAATGGTGGCGCGATCTATCTGGTCGAGGACGAAAAAGATGTCGCCGAGCTGCAGGTAAACAACCCTGAAAGACTGGCCTTCGTCACCCAGACCACCCTGTCCATGGACGATACCAGTCGCGTGATCGATGCCCTGCGTACTCGGTTCCCGGCCATCGGCGGCCCGCGCAAGGACGATATCTGCTACGCCACGCAAAACCGTCAGGACGCCGTCAAGCAGCTGGCAGACGAATGCGATGTAGTGCTGGTGGTCGGCAGCCCTAACAGCTCCAACTCCAATCGCCTGCGTGAACTGGCCGAACGCATGGCCACCCCGGCCTATCTGATCGATGGTGCCGAAGACTTGCAAAAGAGCTGGTTCGACGGTGTCGAGCGGATTGGCATCACTGCCGGTGCCTCCGCTCCGGAAGTACTGGTACGTGGCGTGATCCAGCAATTGCAGGCCTGGGGCGCTACTGGCGCCGATGAACTGGCCGGCCGCGAGGAGAACATCACGTTTTCCATGCCTAAAGAGCTGCGCGTGCGCTCCTTGCTTTAACGTTTTCCCCCTGGACACAACGCCTGCTCAGCCTTATGGCTGCGCAGGCTGACGCGGCCGGTCCGGGCCAGCACCACCTGGAGCTGACTCACCGGTTCGTGGCTTGCGCATAGGTGCAATGTCCCCGCTTGAAAGGCCCGTCCGGGCATCAGTGGTTCGCCCAGACTGCTGAAACGCACGAAACGCTTGACCGCCCAATTGCCGACAATCGGCACCTGGGTGCTGCTCGCATGTTCAACCAGCAGCGGATTGCTGCTGTCTTCCGGGCCTTTACCGCTGACATCCAGAATGATCCGCCAGCCCTGACCCCAGTCGCCGTTGATGCCGTGTATCACAACACTCTGATTGCGTGTGATAGCAGCAGTTCTGGCATTACGCATACCACTGAGAATCGACTGCGCCGCTTGCTCCCGATGGTTCGATTCTGTCAGTGCGGCGAACGCCGGGCTGACCAGTTGCAGAACAATCCCGACAATTGTCAGTCCCATGAGCAGTTCGATCAGGCTGAATCCTTGCTGATGCATGTCATTTCCCTCCCTGGAGTGCTGCGGCCCGCGCGATCCCTGCGCGAGTAATGGCAAAACAACCGTACATCTGTCGGTCGAATGTTCTAGCGTGTAGAAGCAGGTATAGCCGACGGCAACGGAGGGCACCGATGGATCATCGTACAAAAGGTTTCACGCTGATCGAGCTGCTGATCACGCTCGCCGTGTTTCTGATCCTGGTCAGCCTGGCTGTTCCGGCGTTTACCCGCTCGGTGCAAAGCACCAAGGCCGACACCGAAATCGGCGACCTGCAACGTGCGCTCAATTTCGCCCGGCTTGAGGCGATTGACCGGGGCATTACCACCCGGGTTCGCCCGACAGCCGGCGGCAGTATCTGGACCGGCGATCTGACCGTTTATGACGGTACTGGCAATCCGGCCAATGTATTGCGGGTTGTTCCAGCGATGAGCAGTGGCGCCACTCTGACGCTAACCTCAGGAGTGACTGCTATTGATTTCAACAATCTGGGCGGTTTGTCGGCACCGTCCACGGCCGTCGTGATCAGTTATGTACTGGGGGCACAGAGCAGGACGCTGAATGTGTGTTTGAACGGACGAATTCTATTGGGTGGAAGTTGCGGATGAGGGGTTGGAGCAAGCGCGCACAGGAGGGCATGACGCTGATCGAGGTACTGGTCGCGTTGTTGGTTCTGGCCGTAGGGTTGTTGAGCGCGGCGGCGATTCAGCTCAATGCGCTGAAGTACACCGACAGCTCGCGGATGACCAGCCAGGCGAGTTTTATCGCCTACGACATGATGGACCGCATTCGTGCCAACTCCGGCGCTGATTACACCGTCACGCCACCGACCTCCGGCAATTTGAGCGTGGCCCGGGATCAGGATCTTTACGATTTCACCAGCAACATCGTCAATTTCGGCGGCGCCACGGCGACCGGCAGCATCACCCGAAACCAACGGGTGTACACCATCACCATCACCTGGGACGACTCACGGGCCGCCAATACCGCCGACTCGCGCCGCAGTTTTGTCCTTACCAGCCGCGCCACCGTTGATCCGGCGACGACACCATGAACAGAAACAGCAGAGGTTTCGGCCTGATCGAGTTACTGATCGCCCTGGCGTTGAGTCTGGTCGTGGTGCTTGGCGTGGCGCAGATCTTCATCGCCGCTAAAAATACCTACGTCAGCCAGAATACCGCCGCCGGCATGCAGGAAGATGCACGGTTCGTCCTGAGCAAGATGATTCAGGAAATCCGTATGGTCGGCATGTTCGGTTGCCTGGGTACGATTGTCGATGCCAGCTCGGCGGGGAGTTTCAATGCCAGTCAAATCACGCCGATCAGTTGGGACAATGCCAACCTCAAATTAACGCTTGTCACCGCCGATGTCGGCGGCAGTGGCGGGGTGCCAACCTGGACAGTAATTTCCGACTGCCGCAACACCGCGACGGCCTATACAGGCCTACGAACGCCAACATCTGGGCAGTTGGCATTTCCGATCCGGCGGCTGGTCTATGGCTTTAGCAACAATCAACTGTTGATGGGCTCTGGGGCCGGCACACCGACGCAACAGGTGCTGGTGAACAATGTCAGAGCTTTCAATGTGAGCTTTGGCCTCGCCAGTTCAGCCACGGATACGGCCGCCTCCAGCTACAGCAGCAACCCATCCGATCCGGCACGCATCCGTAGTGTGCGACTGATGCTGACGCTGACCGACCCGAACAACCGGGTAAGCGATCAAACCTTCAACGTGGTTGCCGCCTTGCGCAACCGGTTGCCATGAGGGGAGGGCCGATGAGTATTGCTCCCATGACCCCTCACGCCCAGCGCGGCATGGCGTTGCTGGTCAGCCTGGTGTTTCTCCTGGTGCTGACGTTGATCGGGCTTTCATCAATGCAGAGCGCCACGCTGCAGGAAAAAATGGCCAGCAGCGTGATCCTGCGCAACCAGTCGTTCCAGAGCGCGGAAGCGGCATTGCGCGTCGGCGAAAGCGCGGTGCAACTCAACACCTACTCATTGCCGGTCTGCAGCGGTACCAGCCAATGCGCGCCGCCGGCCGAAGCGTCGGTCATTACCGCCGTCGGGTTCAACTCCACCTCGGGGGTGACCTGGGTCGCCTCCGGCAGCGGCTTTTACGGGGTGCAGAACATCGGCACCACCCTGACGGCCGTGAACGTACCGAGCAACACGTCGGCAACGTTATACCGGGTGACCGCAGTGGGCATCGCGGGTAACTCGCGCAGTGTGGTGGAGAGTATCTATGCGAAGTACTGAGGCCCGCACAGGCTGGCGCCGCTGGTTGTTGCAGTTGTTCTGCGGCGCGGCGTTGAGCCTTTATCTGGCAGCGCCGACTTACGCCTTCACGCCCTCGGATTCGCCGCTGTTGAACGCCGCCGTGGCGCCCAATGTGATGCTGTTGCTCGACGACTCGAGGAGTATGAACAGCATTATCTGGGCGGCAGGCTTCGACCCGACGATCGCGCGCACTCAGGTGACCATTTGCCTCTCGAATGGTACGTGCTTGAAAGGCCGGGAACTTGACATGACCGATAACAATATTGCCCTGTCGAGTTTGACTCACGGGACATGTTCGAAGGAGGGATGGTACGGTTTTTATAAAAACAGCCTTCTCGGTCTGGAGTCTCTTTGCCTCAAGCTTCCCGATCCGGTGGGGAACGAAGATACGCTTTATACGGCCAATTACCTGTCCTATCTGATAAGCCTGGCCAACAATTCCGACCGGGATTTCACCGATGGCTCGATCCCCAATGATTACCGGATGAATGTGGCGCGCAACGTTTCCAAGGCGTTGGTGGCCAGCAACCGCTCCCTGCGTATCGGCCTGGCGACGTTCAATCTGGCGGTCGGAAACCATAAGGATGACGGTGGTTACATCGTCCGTTCGGTCAGTGATTTGTCGGCAGTCAGCGGCACCGTGACTCAGGCTCAGGCCGATACCAACTACAACGAGTTGATTGAAGGAATCGACGAGCTGAGCGCGCAGGCCAATAGCCCCTTGGCTGAAGCCTATTACGAGATCTCCCGCTATTTCCGTGGCATGACGCCGTACAACAACTCGACACCCGCCACCTATACCAGTCCGATTCAGTATCGCTGCCAGAGAAATTACGGGGTGGTGATCACCGGTGGTCTGCCAACCTACGACCGAACGTTTCCGACTGACGATCCACTCGGTGGCAGTGCTTTACCGAACTGGGACGGTATCAGCAGTAACGATGGCGCCAACCGTTTTGGCGACAACGAGGGCGATACCCTGTACCTGGATGACATCGCCAAGTTCGCCTTCGACATCGACATGCGCTCCACGGGCGCCGATGCTACGGGCAAAAGCTGGAATGCCCTGGATTTTCCCCGGCAGAACATGAATACCTATACCGTGGGTTTCACCGCGGCAAACCAGATGTTGGCGGACGCTGCGACCTACGGACAGGGAAGGTACTACCAGGCGACTGATGGCACGGGACTGAACAGTGCACTTTCTTCGGCTTTGAGCGACATCACCTCCAAGGCCGGATCAGGTGGCAGCGGCGTTACCAGCGGCACGACCCTGACCAGCAACTCAGCCTACTTCCAGACCACCTACGACCCCAAGGACTGGCGCGGCACCATCAAGTCTTTTGGCTTTACCTCGGCGGGCGCGGTGAACACGGCCGCGGTGTTGTGGACGACCGATACCACCATCGTGCCCGGTGCTACCGCGCCGACCTACCAGTCCTGGAATACCCTGACCAACGCCGTCGTTACCCTGGCCTACAGCAATTTCTCCCCAACCCAGCAGACCTCCCTCAGCCAGAGCCTGCCCACTGGTATCACCGGCAGCGATCTGGTGGAGTGGAGCAAGGGCACCAACAAAACCGGGTTGAGAACGCGCAGTGTGTTGCTCGGCGATATTATCAATTCGCCTCTCGTACTGGCCGCGCCCACGGACCAAACCGCATCCGATCTAGTGGGTGATACCACCTACAGCATCTACCTCGCCACCAAAGCCGCCAATATGAACTCCAGCCTGGTGGTGAATGCCAACGACGGTTTTGTAAACGTCATCAACTCGACCAATGGTGTCAGACGCTACGGCTATATGCCCTCCAGTGCGTTGCCATCATTGCTCTATATCTCTGACCCCACTTACATCAATGGTGTGAGCCACAAATATCTGGTCGACGGTCAGGTCGGCGTGTTCGATGCCCAACTCGACAGCGCCTGGAAAACCCTTGCGATCGGTGGAACAGGTGCGGGCGGCAAAACCTTCTATGCGCTGCAACTGTTCGACGCTTCGGCCGGTAACGTGATTAACGCGTTGTGGGAAATCAGTGCGCCGACCACAGCCAGTACGGCGAACGTTTTCAATGATCTGGGTTATGCCTATGCGCGCCCCGAAGTGGCACGCTTGGCCGATGGTCGCTGGGCCGCGTTTATCTCCAACGGTTATGGCAGCAACTCCGGGGTGGCAGCACTGTATGTGGTGGATATCCGCGACGGCTCGCTAATCAAGAAAATCGTGGTCGACAGTACGGAAACCACCAATGGTCTGTCGTCGGTGAAGCTCAGGGTCAACTCGCAGAATGTGGTGCAGGCCGCCTATGGGGGCGACCTGAAGGGGCGGTTGTGGAAGTTCGATTTGAGCGGCGCCACCACCGATACCTGGGGTGTGGCGTTTTCCGGCAAGCCGTTGTTCACCACAGCGGGCGGCGCGACTCAGCCGATCACGGTACAACCGCTGCTCGCCGATCATGCATCGGGCGGCAAGCAAGTGTTGTTCGGCACCGGCAAACTCAATGAGAGCGCCGACAAGACCAACAAGGATCTACAGGCGTTCTATGCCGTATGGGATGCGGAGGGTGGCGCGGGGCAAATCACCGCTTCCAGCTTGCAGGCGCAGACGGTGACCGGCGTGTTCTCTGGCAGCAGCGGGCAATTCATCACCACCAGCCAGAATGAGGTGACCTACCCAGCAAAGAAAGGCTGGTACTTGCCGCTGGTCTACAACAACGTACTGACCGGGGAGCGGGTGATCAATCAGGCCAGTCTGGTGGCAGGGCGAATCGTTTTTACCACGGCCAGTATGGATACCGTTGACCCCTGTGCCGGCTTCGGCTCCGGCAAACTGGTCGAACTCGATGCGTTCAGCGGTAAGATGCTCAATTACGCGGTGCTCGATACCAACGCCGACGGGGTGGTCGATAGTACTGACACGATTTCCAGCGGGGTGATCTTCACCGGCGGGATCCCGACCCTGAATGCGGTCGTCAATGATGCATCCCGCAAGATTGTGAACGACTCCGGTGGTGGCGTGACCACTCTGGTGGAAAAATCCGGTGGCGGCAGCGGCCGTCGCATCATGTGGCGACAAATACAGTAAGTGAGAGTTGAGGCATGCGCAGATCCAACCGAGGTTTTACCCTGATCGAAATCATGATCGTGATAGCGATCATCGGGATCGTCATCACCATTGGCTATCCGAGCCTCACCGAGTATGTAAAAAAGGGCCGCCGTACTGAAGTGGCTGGTCTGCTTTCCGAGCAGGCACAGATCCTTGAGCGTTTCTATTCGAAGAATAATGTGTACACCAATGCCACCGGCCTGAGTGCCGGCAATGATTTCTATACCATCACCCCGACCCTGACCGATCAGACCTTCCTGCTGACGGCAACACGCAAGGCCGGTTCGACCATGGCGAGCGACAAGTGCGGTAATTTCACGCTGACCAATACTGGCGTTCGGGGCATGGTCAATGCAACGTCCGGCCTGACCACCAAGGATTGCTGGGGTCGCTGAGTTTATTTTTCAGGCGCCCTTTGCGCCTTCTGTCTATTGAACGGTTGGATCAGAACATGAGCAGGCAACAGCAAGTGGTGATTGTCGGCGGCGGGGTGATTGGCCTGCTGACGGCGTTCAATCTCGCCTCCGAAGTGCAGAGCGTCGTGCTGCTGGATCGCTCGAATGTCGGTCAGGAGTCATCCTGGGCCGGTGGCGGGATCGTTTCGCCACTCTACCCGTGGCGCTACAGCCCGGCGGTCACCGCGTTGGCTCATTGGTCCCAGGATTTTTATCCACAGCTGGCGGAACGCCTGTTCACCGCCACGGGTGTCGATCCTGAAGTGCACACCACCGGGTTGTACTGGCTGGACCTGGATGACGAAGCCGAAGCGCTCGACTGGGCCAAACGGGAAAATCGTCCGCTGCGGGCTGTGGATATCTCTGCGGCACACGATGCGGTGCCGGTATTGGGCGCCGGTTTTTCGCGGGCGATCTATATGGCCGATGTGGCCAATGTGCGTAATCCACGGCTGGTGAAATCCCTCAAGGCCGCGTTGCTGGCGCTACCGAACGTGACGATTCATGAGCAGTGCGAAGTCAGCGGGTTTATCCGTGAAGGTGCTGCGGTGGTCGGGGTACAGACCTCGATGGGGGCCATTGCAGGTGATCAGGTGGTTTTGACGGCCGGGGCCTGGAGCGGTGACTTGCTGAAAAGCCTGGGCCTGGAGCTGCCGGTCGAGCCGGTCAAAGGCCAGATGATTCTCTACAAGTGCGCGGCGGACTTCCTTCCAAGCATGGTCCTGGCCAAGGGGCGTTATGCCATTCCTCGGCGCGACGGACACATTCTGATCGGCAGTACACTGGAGCATGAAGGCTTCGACAAGACACCGACCGACACCGCGCTGGAAAGCCTGAAGGCCTCGGCGGTGGAGTTGATTCCGGCGCTGGCGGAAGCCGAGGTGGTGGGGCATTGGGCCGGGCTGCGGCCGGGGTCGCCGGAAGGGATCCCCTATATTGGCCGGGTGCCGGGATTTGACGGGCTCTGGCTCAACTGCGGGCATTACCGCAATGGCTTGGTGCTGGCGCCGGCCTCGTGTCAGTTGTTTGCGGATGTGATGTTGGGACGGACGCCGATTATCGACCCGGCACCGTATGCACCGGCCGGGCGTATTTGATCGCATGATTTTTGTTGTCGGTCAGATCGCCTTCGCGGGCAAGCCTCGCTCCTACAGGTTTGAGTCGATCAATAAGCTTGCGAACGACATCAATCTGTAGGAGCGAGGCTTGCCCGCGAAGAGGCCCTCAATCCAACCCCAATTTCTTGAGCCTGTAACGCATCGACCGAAACGACAGATTCAACCGCTGAGCCGCCGCTGTGCGGTTCCAGCGGGTTTCTTCCAGGGCCTGGAGGATGAGTTTGCGTTCGACGTTTTCCAGATAGGCTTCCAGATTGTCGATTTGCGTGAGGTCCGGCACGTCGCCGTCCGGGTTGCAGTTACCTTCGGCCAGGCGCAGGTCGCTGGCTTCGATCTGTTTGTTCTCGCACAAGGTGTGCGCTCGCTCAAGCATGTTCTCCAATTCCCGCACGTTTCCTGGAAAACGATAGCTTTTCAGTGCGTCGAGGGCTTGCGGGTGGAGTTTTGCAGCGGGTTGGCCAGTGCCGGTCGCCAGTCGCTTGAGCATATTGTTGGCCAGCAGCTCAATGTCGTCGCGGCGTTCGCGCAAGGGCGGCACCCGCAATTCGATCACATTAAGGCGGTAGTACAAGTCCTGGCGAAAGCGTTCGGCGGCGACTTCGGTATCGAGGTCTTTGTGGGTGGCGCAGAGTATGCGCACATCGACCACGGTTTCCTGCTGCCCACCGATGCTACGCACGGCTTTCTCTTGAATGGCCCGCAAAAGTTTGACTTGCATCGCCAGCGGCAGGTCTGCCACCTCATCGAGGAACAAAGTGCCGCCCTGGGCAGCCTGGAACAGCCCGGGTTTGTCTTCGATGGCGCCGCTGAAACTGCCTTTGCGATGGCCAAAAAATTCGCTTTCCATCAATTCCGACGGAATCGCCCCACAGTTCACCGGCACGAATGGCCGGGTGGCGCGTGGGCCTTGATCGTGGATCAGTCGAGCGACCAGCTCCTTGCCGCTGCCGGACTCACCGCTGATGTAGACCGGAGCCTGGCTGCGGGCCAGTTTGTCGATTTGTTTGCGCAGGCTGCGCATTGGCAGTGAGTCGCCCAGCAGGCGACGGTCGATGGTACTGCTGTCGCCGCCTGACGCAGGCAAACTCAGCGCGCTGGTGACCAGTTCGCGCAGGCGGGTGAGATCGACCGGTTTGGTCAGGAAATCGAAGGCGCCAGCCTTGAGGGCGTTGATTGCCGTCTCCAGGCTGCCGTAGGCGGTGATCATCGCCACCGGCACTTGCGCATAGCGCTGCTGGATGTGCTGCACCAGCGCCAGACCGGTGCCGTCGGGCAGGCGCATGTCGGTCAGGCACAGGTCGAATGTCTCCTGTGCCAGCAGTGCTTGCGCTTCTGCGAGATTGCGCGCACTGAAAGTGTCGAGTTTCATCCGTCCCAGGGTGATTTCCAGGAGTTCGCGGATATCCGGCTCGTCGTCGACGATCAGGATTTTTTGCCGTGGGCTCATGTTCAACTTTGTTTCCGTCCGTGAGCAAAAGTGATGCGAAAGCAGCCGCCGCCTTGGCGTGGTTTGAAGTCTAGGCGGGCCTGATTGCTTTCGCACAGCTCACGGGACAGATAAAGCCCCAGGCCAGTACCCTGGCTGCTGGTGGTGAAGAACGGTTCGAACAAGTGCGAGCGCTGGTTCGGCGCCACGCCGGGGCCATCGTCCAGGACTTCAAGGGTCGGCAACTGGCTCTCCGGGTCGAGGTACAACTCAAGCCAGGCCTGAGCCTGAGCGTGCTTCAGCGCGCTATGGCGCCAGGCGTTGCGCAGCAGATTGTCGAGAATCTGGGTCAGCTGATTCGGATCCATCAGGGTTTTGAAGTTCCCCGAACCGATGCTCAGGTGAATTTGCTGACGTTCGGTCGCCCCTTCGCGCGCTTCAGCGACAAAGTGCTCCAGCCACGGCCGTAGATCCAGCCGTTGCGGAACGGTTTGCTGGCGACGGGACAGTTGCAGGACGTTTTCGATTACCCGATTCATTCGCTGAGAGTGGTCTTGAATAATCTGTGTCAGACGCCGATCCGCGCCGTTCAGTTCCTCGGATTCCTGCAGTAACTGGGCGGCATGACTAATGGCACCCAGTGGATTACGGATCTCATGGGCAATGCCGGCAGTCAGGCGACCGAGGGCGGCGAGTTTAAGTTGCTGGGCCTGTTGGGCGATTTGGGCGAGGTCTTCGAGAAAAACCAGCGTCTGGTGGTGCGGGCTTTGGTCCAGAGCAATAAAGCTTGGTTGCAGCTCCAGCCCATTGCTGGCGATTTTCAAGCTTTGCGGACGCAACGTCGGATTGTTGAGCCACAGTTGAAGCCGCTCGACCAACGGCATCGAATAGTCGTCGATCAACTGGCGATCCAGTTTTTCCTGCCCCAGCAAGGTCAAGGCGCTGTGATTGGCCAGTTGCACACGCCGTTGGTCGTCGAGCACCAGAATGCCCGTGCGCATGCGTTGCAGGATCAGAGCGTTGAGGGCTTCGAGGCCGAGCACTTCGCTGGCCCGTTGCTCGGCCAGGGTTTCGCTGACTTCCAGCCTTCGGATCAAGCCTTGCACCAACAATGCTGCGGCAAAGCACAGGGCGCCGAGCGTGCCGATTTGCAGGTAGTCGTTGGGACTGATGGGGTGGCTGAAGCTCAGAAGGAAGCTCAAACCCACGATGCCGAGGGCGCCAACGGCCGCAATCAGCAGGCCGATGCGCCCGCGCAGCAGGGTGTTGCTGATGACCACCGACACTATCAGCAGGTTGCCGATGGCGCTGGGCATGCCGCCAGCGGCATAGAACAGGCCGCATAACAGCAGGACATCGACCAGCGCCAGGCTGAACAACTGCGCCGGGCGCCGGGTGTTCCCCTGAAAGACCACCAGCAGGATATTCAGCACCAGGTACAACCAGCTGCCGTTACGCAGCAAGTCGTCATTGGCGAACGTCAGCAACTGGTTGTCCATGTTGCTGGAGATCAACAGCACCAAGGTGATGCCGATGCTTAAACGGTAGAGGTGATAGAGGCGCAGCAATCGCTGGGCCCGTTTGTTGCCGGGACTGGAGGTCTCAGCGATCACTGGAGCCCGGGCCTTGCTCAAGGTGAGCCTGGCTGCAATACCACTGTTGTTGAAGGCTCAGCGCACGGTCGCGGGGCAGGTGTACGCCGCAATGAGCGCAACGGACCATGGGTGGAGCATCTTGCTCTCGCGGCGTGTTGGCGCCCGAAACCGGGGCCTTGAACTTGCGCCAGAGCCATACCGCAGCGGCAATCAGGGCGATCCAGAATAATAAACGAAGCATGGTGAGCTGCTTTTTGAGTAGTGAATTGGCAGTTTAGCCAAGGACGGGTCAGGCGCACAGTGCAATACGCCCGCCCCTGAAATCCGGTAATAAAAAAGGCGCCTCGAAAGGCGCCTTTTCGGCATAACACCCCAGCGTCAGTCGAACACGCCGAAGGTCATGTAGCTGAACCACGAACGGTCAGTATTGTTGGCTTCAGACTCGTGCTGCTCTTCTTCGATCACATCGCCGTTTTCATCTTTAGGCTTGAGCTCGTTCGGAATCGAATCCTTGGCATCCTGGAACTGTCTCTGCACGTCCTGGTTGGCGCGGGTTTCACCCGGCGGCAATGGTGGACGGGATTCGATCAGGCCCAGGGTGGCCTTGCTCAGCCACGAGCGGTTGTCGGCTTCATCCACCGACGGCACGAACTGACCGTCCACCAGGCTTGGGTGGTTCGGGTAGTTGAGCTTCAGGGTTTCGAGCGTGGTAGCGGCCAGTTCGTCCAGGTGCAGACGCTGGTAGGCTTCAGTCATCACCGCCAGGCCGTCACCGACCGAAGGGGTTTCCTGGAAGTTTTCCACCACGTAACGACCACGGTTCGCGGCGGCGACATAGGCCTGACGAGTCAGGTAGTAGTCGGCAACATGAATCTCGTAGGCCGCCAGCAGATTGCGCAGGTAGATCATGCGCTGCTTGGCGTCCGGCGAGTAGCGGCTGTTCGGGAAGCGGCTGGTCAATTGGGCGAACTCGTTGTAGGAGTCGCGAGCGGCGCCCGGGTCACGCTTGGTCATGTCCAACGGCAGAAAACGCGACAACAGGCCGACGTCCTGGTCGAAAGAGGTCAGCCCCTTGAGGTAGTAGGCGTAATCCACGTTCGGGTGCTGCGGGTGCAGACGAATGAAACGCTCGGCGGCGGACTTGGCAGCCTCAGGCTCGGTGTTCTTGTAGTTGGCGTAGATGAGCTCGAGTTGAGCCTGATCGGCGTAGCGACCGAACGGATAACGCGACTCCAGCGCCTTCAGCTTGGCTGTGGCGGCGGTGTAGCTATTGTTGTCCAGATCGTGCTGAGCCTGCTGGTACAGCTCGACTTCGCTCAAGTTTTCGTCTACGACTTCCTTCGATGAGCAAGCAGCGGTCAATGCGAGGATGGCGATCAGCAGCAGGTGTTTCACTTGCATGGCGGCTTGCGTCCCTATGACGGCCGCTGTCTTGGGCGGGGCCGTCCTGTTATGATGAGTGCCCCGTTGAAAAGCCTCGGGGCAAAAGACGCCGTATTTAACCACAAGCGCGCAGCCGAAACCAAAGGCTGTGCCGACGCCTAGTCTGAGCATGTCCGATAAAATTGAACTTCGCGCAGAGGTGCCGTCCGAATTGGGCGGCCAACGCCTCGATCAAGTCGCCGCACAATTATTCGCTGAGCACTCGCGCTCGCGCCTTTCCGCCTGGATCAAAGACGGCCGCCTGACTGTGGATGGGGCGGTTATCCGCCCGCGAGACATCGTTCACGGTGGCGCCATTCTTGAACTGACTGCCGAGCAGGAAGCTCAGGGCGAATGGATCGCTCAAGACATCGAGCTGGACATCGTCTATGAAGACGACGACATCCTGGTGATCAACAAGCCTGCGGGCCTGGTGGTGCATCCGGCTGCCGGCCACGCTGATGGCACCTTGCTCAACGCCTTGCTGCACCACGTGCCGGACATCATCAATGTGCCCCGCGCCGGTATCGTGCATCGCCTGGACAAGGACACCACCGGTCTGATGGTGGTGGCCAAGACCATTCAGGCGCAGACACAGCTTGTCACGCAATTGCAGAGCCGCAGCGTAAGCCGGATCTACGAGTGCATCGTGATTGGTGTCGTGACAGCCGGCGGCAAGATCAACGCGCCGATCGGTCGCCATGGCCAGCAACGCCAGCGCATGGCCGTGATGGAAGGTGGCAAGCAAGCCGTCAGCCATTACCGCGTGCTCGAACGTTTCCGCTCCCACACTCACGTGCGGGTGAAGCTGGAAACCGGTCGTACACACCAGATTCGCGTGCACATGGCGCACATCAACTACCCGTTGGTCGGAGATCCTGCCTATGGCGGTCGTTTCCGAATTCCGCCAGCCGCTAGTGTGACCATGGTCGAATCCTTGAAGAATTTCCCGCGTCAGGCGTTGCATGCGCGCTTCCTGGAGCTGGATCATCCGACCACCGGTAAACGCATGAGCTGGGAATCGCCACTGCCGGATGACTTCGTCTGGTTGCTGTCGCTGCTCAAGCAAGACCGCGAGGCGTTCATCGGATGAGTGACTGGCTGATTCCCGACTGGCCTGCGCCTGCCGGGGTGAAAGCCTGCGTTACCACCCGTGCGGGCGGCGTCAGTCTGGCGCCGTTCGACAGCCTCAACCTGGGCGATCATGTCGATGACAGCCCCGAAGCTGTCGCAGAGAACCGCCGTCGCCTTACCGATCATTTCTCTATTCAACCAGCCTGGTTAAAGCAGGTTCATGGCATTGTCGTGGCCCAAGCGGATCCAGGTCTGGTAGCTACCGCTGACGCCAGTTGGACGGCTACACCCGGTATCGCTTGCACCGCAATGACCGCCGACTGCCTTCCGGCGCTGTTTTGCGACCGTGCCGGCACCCGCGTCGCTGCCGCCCATGCCGGTTGGCGCGGGTTGGCGGCAGGTATGCTGGAAGCGACACTCGACAGTCTGGCCGTGCCGCCTGAGGACGTGCTGGTCTGGCTTGGCCCGGCCATTGGCCCACAAGCCTTTGAAGTCGGCCCGGAAGTGCGCGAAACCTTCGTCGAGCAATTGCCCGAAGCCGCCAAAGCTTTTGTGCCGAGCCAGAATGCCGGCAAGTTCATGGCCGACATCTATGAGCTGGCGCGTTTGCGTCTGGCCGCTCGTGGGGTTACCGCTGTTTATGGTGGCGGTTTCTGCACCGTGACCGATCCTCGCTTCTTTTCTTACCGCCGTAGTCCACGCACCGGCCGGTTTGCCTCCTTGGTCTGGCTTGAACGCTAGACTTCTCTGATCTGCATCAACATCACGACGCTTGAACCTCCCAGAATCGACCGCATCTATAGCGGTATCTGGCAGGTTTCTTCATTCAGGATGTTTATAGGTCCGGCCTGCTCAAAAGGAAGGTGACCCATGCGTATAGACCGTTTAACCAGCAAGTTGCAGTTAGCCTTGTCCGACGCCCAATCCCTGGCCGTCGGCCTCGATCATCCGGCCATTGAGCCGGCGCATTTGATGCAGGCCATGCTTGAACAGCAGGGTGGTTCGATCAAACCGCTGCTGATGCAGGTGGGTTTTGACGTCAACAGCTTGCGTAAAGAGCTGACCAAAGCCCTCGATCAGCTGCCAAAAATCCAGAACCCGACTGGCGACGTAAACATGTCGCAGGATCTGGCGCGTCTGCTTAATCAGGCCGATCGCCTGGCCCAGCAGAAGGGCGACCAATTCATCTCCAGCGAACTGGTGCTGCTCGCCGCCATGGACGAGAACAGCAAGCTCGGCAAATTGTTGCTGGGCCAGGGCGTGAGCAAGAAAGCCCTGGAAAATGCGATCAACAACCTGCGCGGTGGTGAGGCAGTCAATGATGCCAACCACGAAGAGTCACGTCAGGCGCTCGACAAATACACCATCGACCTGACCAAGCGCGCCGAAGAGGGCAAGCTCGATCCGGTGATCGGCCGTGACGACGAAATTCGTCGCACCATTCAGGTCCTGCAACGCCGCACCAAGAACAACCCGGTACTGATTGGTGAGCCTGGCGTGGGTAAAACCGCCATCGCCGAGGGGCTGGCCCAGCGCATCATCAACGGCGAAGTGCCGGATGGCCTGAGAGGCAAGCGTCTGTTGTCCCTGGACATGGGGGCGCTGATTGCCGGTGCCAAATACCGCGGCGAGTTCGAAGAACGCCTCAAATCCCTACTCAATGAACTGTCGAAGCAGGAAGGGCAGATCATTCTGTTCATCGACGAACTGCACACCATGGTCGGCGCCGGCAAGGGCGAAGGCTCGATGGATGCCGGTAACATGCTCAAACCTGCGTTGGCTCGTGGTGAACTGCACTGCGTCGGCGCGACCACGCTCAACGAGTACCGCCAATATATAGAGAAGGACGCGGCCCTCGAGCGGCGCTTCCAGAAAGTATTGGTGGATGAGCCGAGCGAAGAAGACACCATCGCCATCCTCCGTGGCCTGAAAGAGCGTTACGAGGTTCACCACAAGGTGGCAATAACCGACGGCGCGATCATCGCCGCGGCCAAGCTCAGTCATCGCTACATCACTGATCGTCAGCTGCCGGACAAAGCCATCGACCTGATCGACGAAGCCGCCAGCCGCATCCGCATGGAGATCGACTCCAAGCCGGAAGTGCTGGACCGTCTGGAGCGTCGTCTGATTCAGCTGAAGGTGGAATCCCAGGCGCTGAAGAAAGAAAGCGACGACGCGGCAAAGAAACGTCTGGAAAGATTGCAGGAAGAAATCGTTCGTCACGAGCGTGAGTACTCGGACCTCGAAGAAATCTGGAACTCGGAAAAAGCCGAAGTCCAGGGTTCGGCACAGATCCAGCAGAAGATCGAACAGTCCCGTCAGGAACTGGAGGCCGCACGCCGTAAAGGCGACCTGAACCGCATGGCCGAGCTGCAATACGGGGTGATCCCGGACCTGGAGCGCAGCCTGCAAATGGTCGACCAGCACGGCAAAAGCGAAAACCAGTTGCTGCGTAGCAAGGTGACTGAAGAAGAGATCGCCGAAGTCGTGTCGAAGTGGACCGGCATCCCCGTGGCGAAAATGCTCGAGGGCGAGCGCGAAAAACTGATGAAGATGGAAAGCCTGTTGCACCAGCGTGTGATCGGTCAGGACGAAGCGGTGATCGCTGTCTCCAACGCGGTGCGGCGTTCCCGCGCCGGGTTGTCCGACCCGAATCGCCCGAGCGGTTCGTTCATGTTCCTCGGCCCGACCGGTGTCGGCAAAACCGAGCTGTGCAAGGCGCTGGCCGAGTTCCTGTTCGATACCGAAGAGGCGATGGTGCGGATCGACATGTCCGAGTTCATGGAAAAACATTCCGTGGCTCGACTGATCGGCGCGCCACCGGGCTACGTGGGCTATGAAGAGGGCGGTTACCTGACCGAGGCGGTGCGTCGCAAGCCTTATTCGGTGATCCTCCTGGACGAGGTCGAGAAGGCCCACCCGGACGTGTTCAACATCTTGCTGCAAGTGCTTGAAGATGGCCGTTTGACCGACAGCCATGGCCGCACGGTGGATTTCAAGAATACCGTGATCGTCATGACCTCCAACCTTGGCTCGGTGCAGATCCAGGAGCTGGTAGGGGATCGCGAAGCGCAGCGCGCGGCGGTGATGGATGCGATTTCCACGCACTTCCGGCCGGAGTTCATCAACCGGGTTGACGAAGTGGTGATTTTCGAGCCGCTGGCTCGGGATCAGATCGCCGGCATTACCGAGATCCAGTTGGGTCGCCTGCGTAGCCGCCTGACCGAGCGAGAGCTGAAGCTTGAGCTCAGTCCGGAAGCGATGGATAAGCTGATCGCCGTTGGTTACGACCCAGTCTATGGCGCACGGCCGCTGAAGCGGGCGATCCAGCGCTGGATCGAGAACCCATTGGCACAGCTGATTCTGTCGGGTCGATTCATGCCCGGCGATACCGCCAAAGGTGTCGTGGAAAACGACGAAATCGTTTTCGTCTGACGCTCGGCGGCAGTTCCATAAAAGGAGGCCTCGCATTGCGAGGCCTTTTTTTCGCCAGGCTGTTGAACTCAAAGGAAAAGGCTTGTAAAGTGCGCCCCGCAGTAAGTCACCCCGAGGGGTTTCTGCTCCCCAAGCAGGAATCTGAAATAAGTTGCAAATCATTAACTTGAAAGCAATTTAGGGGGTTGACAGAGGTGCTTAAGATTGTAGAATAGCGCGCCTCAGACACACGAACGCAGCGATGCGAACGGGTCGAAGAGGTGAAGCAAGCTTCACAGTTGTAAATTGAAATATCAGTTGTAATTGAAATATGTAGTTCCGTGATAGCTCAGTCGGTAGAGCAAATGACTGTTAATCATTGGGTCCCAGGTTCGAGTCCTGGTCACGGAGCCAATTTCAAACCGGGGTATAGCGCAGTCCGGTAGCGCGCCTGCTTTGGGAGCAGGATGTCAGGAGTTCGAATCCCCTTACCCCGACCATTTTTGGGTCGTTAGCTCAGTTGGTAGAGCAGTTGGCTTTTAACCAATTGGTCGTAGGTTCGAATCCCACACGACCCACCATTTTTGAAACCAGTTAACGCTGGGATCAGATCTTAAGATCAGACGCCAAAAGCTCTGCTCGCAGAAGGCGCCTTTCAAAGGTGCCTTTTTTTTACCGGGGTATAGCGCAGTCCGGTAGCGCGCCTGCTTTGGGAGCAGGATGTCAGGAGTTCGAATCCCCTTACCCCGACCATATTAAAAATCCTCGTATCGAAAGATACGGGGATTTTTTTTGTTTTCGATTTTTTGTCTTCGAGAAATAACACTTCAGTCATCGTACAACTTGCCGATAACGAGGCGATGGGGTACTGCCGAAACAACGCCCCTTATCTAAGCCACTACAAAAAAAGGGCGTTCGTTATGGTGCTTCGACAGTTAAATATCGCTCCTCGGGCAGCCTTGGGGTTTGCCCTGATCGCCGTATTGGTCGCTTTGCTCGGGATTTTTGCCCTGGGGCAGATGTCGAGCATTCGTGACAGCGAGTTGGCGGTGGAGAAGCAATGGTTGCCGAGCATTCGCGGCGGTGACGAGATCCGCGAAATCATGCTGCGCATCCGTACCATTTCCCTGCGCATGGCCCTGGATCAGGATCCGAAGAACATCCCTGTCTACCGCGGCCAGATGGACACTCGCGACAAAGAGTTGAGCGAGAAGATTGCGGCGTATGACAGGTTGGTCAACACAGTCGAAGGCAAAGCCTTGTATGACCAGTTCAAAACCACCTTCGCGGCTTATCGTTCCGGTATTGCTCAATCGTTCTCCCTGGCCGAACAGGGACGCCGCGACGAATTGACCAAACTGCTGCTGATCGACATGAAAACCGTGGTCGATGGCTCGGGTAAACAGCTCAATGACCTGGCGGATCTGTTCGCCAAACAAGTCGCCGCCGAGAGCCAGAAATCTGCAGCGCATTACGAAACATCGAGGATGATCGTCAGCCTGTTTATCGCATTGGCGGGATTAGCCACCGTCGGCCTGGCCATGCTGCTGACCCGCAGCATCGTCAAACCTTTGAGCGAAGCGTTGCATGCCGCAGAAAACGTGGCGCGAGGCGATCTGACTTGCCCCATCGAAACCCATGGTAACGACGAAGTGAGCCGCTTGCTCCAGGCGCTGGCGACCATGCAACACAACCTGCGTGAAACTTTGCAGGGCATCAGCGGTTCGGCGGCGCAACTGGCGACGGCGGCCGATGAGTTGAACGCAGTCACCCTCGACAGTACGCAGAACCTGCAACAGCAGAACAACGAGATTGAGCAAGCCGCGACGGCCGTCACCGAAATGACCACGGCGGTGGAGGAGGTTGCACGCAACGCGGTGTCTACTTCCGACGCCACACGCCAATCCAGTGAGTCGGCGCACGTCGGTCAAGCGCGGGTCAGCGAAACTGTCAGTGCCATCAGCGCCCTCGCCAGCGATGTGCAGACGACGGGCGGGTTGGTGCAATCGCTGGCCAACCAGTCGCAGGACATTGGCAAGGTACTGGATGTGATTCGGGCCATTGCTGAACAGACCAACCTGCTGGCCCTCAATGCAGCCATCGAAGCGGCCCGCGCTGGCGAAAGCGGTCGAGGTTTCGCGGTGGTCGCCGACGAAGTGCGGGCTCTGGCTTACCGCACGCAGCAATCGACCCAGGAAATCGAGCAAATGGTTCAGGGTATGCGCACCGGTTCAACCCAGGCGCTGGACTCCATGCAAGCCAGTTCCTCGCGCGCGGCCAGTACATTGGCCTTGGCGGAGCGAGCGGGCGAGGCGTTGCAGACCATCACTGAGTCGGTCCACCAGATTCACGAGCGCAATCTGGTGATTGCCAGCGCCGCTGAAGAGCAGGCACAAGTGGCGCGTGAGGTCGATCGCAATCTGGTGAACATTCGCGATTTGTCGGTGCGCTCCGCCGCCAGCGCCGATCAGACCAGTGCCTCAAGCCATGAGCTTTCACAGCTGGCCAATTCATTGCGAACCATGGTGCAGCGCTTCCAGGTGTAAATCCGCCAGACGAAAAAAACCGCGCTTCCCGAAGGAAAAGCGCGGTTTTGTTCTCGCAAGCTTAGGCGCCGTCTTGGTCTTTCAAGTGCTCGAACAGACCTTTTGGCATTTTCTTGCCATTGGCTTCGAAGTTGGCTTTTACGTTGTCGTAAGCCTCTTGCTCGTCGATGAAGCCGTCATGGTTGGTGTCGATCTTGTCAAAATTGGACTTCGGCGCGACTTTCAGAAATTCGGCACGGGATACCTTGCCGTCGCCATCCGAATCGGTTTTCGCCATCGAGGCATCGCCACACTTGCCTTCGCCACATTTGCCTTCGGGCGTTTTCACGACCTGTTCCGCCGAGGCCAGCAGGTAGCCTTGAGTCAGTGGCTGCGAAGCGAAGACAGAACCGGACAACATCATGCCACCGGCCAGGACAGCGCCGAGCAGGCCAACGGTGTTTTTGCTGAGAGTACGGGACATTACAAATCTCCTGGGTTGCACGACACAACCGCTCGATAAAAGGACGCCACGTGAGTGCGGCAATGACCGAAGCAGGCAGTGCCTTGCTCGGGTGTGGCCATTTAGCGGGCGTGGTGTATCGCTACTGTGTCGCGCAAGGGGGGCTTTGTAAGCGAAGGGATGGAATCAGGGGGGAGATACAGTGAGAAACACAAGTGCCTGGAAGTTGGACCGAGGCGCCTGCATCGCGGGCAAGCCACGCTCCCACAGGTTATGTGTCGATCGACACTTAACCTGTGGGAGCGAGGCTTGCCCGCGAAGAGGCCCTAAGTAACGCCGAAAATCTTAATGCAGCTTCAGCCGCGGCTCAGTCCCGCGCCCAATCTTGCTACCGAGCATCAACATCGCCGTGCGGAATGCGCCATACAACGCCATCTGGTGCATGCGATACAGCGACACGTAAAACATCCGCGCCAGCCAGCCCTCGAGCATCACGCTGCCGGTCAGGTTGCCCATCAAGTTACCCACAGCCGAAAAACGCGACAGCGAAATCAGTGAACCATAGTCGGTGTATTTGTATTCCGGCAGGGCTTTGCCTTCGATCCGCAGTTTCAGCGATTTGGCCAGCAACGAAGCCTGCTGGTGCGCAGCCTGGGCGCGCGGCGGCACCCCCGGTTGTGGGCAGGCCGCGCAGTCACCGAAGGCGAAGATGTTCTCGTCGCGGGTGGTTTGCAGGGTCGGCAGCACTTGCAGCTGGTTGATGCGGTTGGTTTCCAGGCCATCGATGTCCTTGAGGAAACCCGGCGCGCGAATCCCGGCGGCCCAGACTTTCAGGCTGGCGTTGATCACCTGGCCATCGGCGGTAATCGGGCTGTCTGCCGTCACTTCGCTGACCGCGGCATTGGTCATGACGTTGACCCCGAGTTTCTCCAGGGTTTTATGCACAGGGCCGCCGATCCGCTCCGGTAGCGCAGGGAGCACTCGTGGCCCGGCTTCGATCAGGGTGATGTGCATGTTTTCCGGTTTGATCCGGTCCAGGCCATAGGCCGCGAGTTCATGGGCGGCGTTGTGCAGTTCCGCGGCCAGTTCGACCCCGGTGGCACCGGCGCCGACGATGGCCACGCTGATCTGTTGCACCGCGTCGGTTTGCCCGGCGTGGGCGCGCAGGTAGTGATTGAGCAGTTGCTGATGGAAGCGCTCGGCCTGTTTGCGGGTGTCGAGGAACAGACAGTGCTGCGCCGCGCCTTGAGTGCCGAAGTCGTTGGTGGTGCTGCCGACGGCAATCACCAACGAGTCGTAAGGCACTTCGCGCGCCGGCACCAGCTCCAGACCTGCCTCGTCGTAGGTGGCGGCCAGCTGGATTTTCTTCTGTGTGCGATCGAGCCCGCTCATGCGCCCCAGCTGGAACTCGAAGTGGTTCCATTTTGCCTGGGCAACATAGTTGAGTTCGTCTTCGGAAGAGTTCAGGGAACCTGCCGCCACTTCGTGCAACAGCGGTTTCCAGATGTGGGTCAGGTTCGCGTCGACCAGCATCACACTGGCCGTGCCGCGCTTGCCCAGAGTCTTACCCAGACGGGTAGCCAACTCCAGACCGCCGGCGCCGCCGCCAACGATGACAATACGATGAGTCATGGGGATATCTCGCAAGGCTAAAAGAAATCGGTGCAGTCAACCGAGCGAGCGCAAGGCAGCTCATAGCGTCAGGTAACTGATAAGTCGGCTCAACAGGCCTAAACCCATGGTCACTGCCAACACCAGCACCAGGAGCATCCACGGCCGGAAAGGCCGGCGCTCGACTTGGTGTTGGGACAGGTTCAGGTACTCTTCGACATGCTTCTGGTCGTCGGGGTTCAGGCGGCTGGTCATAAAGGCCTCGTCAGGTAGACGTTGCTGAATGTGTAGACGCTACAGCGCGCAGCGATGTTGCGACTTATCCGGTATGGAACGGAGCATAGTTGCTGGCGGGAATGGCGAATGATTCCACTTTGTAACACTCGGCGACCAACTCCTGCAACGGACTCACAGGCTGATCCCGACATCGAAGACGATGCTGCGACCCAGGTTGCTGCGCAGGAAATCCGGGGCCTCGGGGTGTGCGAACAACACTCGGGCGAAGGTCGGGCCGACCAGCGACAACGAGCGCCAGCCCTGACGCAGGTACTCGGTGGGCGGTGGAAAGTGGCTGTTGAGGTCCAGCACTTCGCGCTTGAGGCTGGCGAAGGCGATGATGTCCAGATCCCCCAGGTCCATGCCACGCTCTTTGTAGTTGTGGGCTTTTTTGCGCAAGGTCGGCGCCAGTCTCAGCAGAAATTCATTGGCCGGGATGCGCCGGGGCTTGGCCTCGCGGCGCACTAGCTGGCTCAGGGAAAACGCGCTGCGCCGACGTTGCAACTCGTCGCGCCATTCGTCGTTGAGGCGCCGACCTTCGTCGAGCACGAAAAACACCTCGAAATTCGCGTCGCGGAACAATACGTCTGGCGGCTCCCCGGCGGGGGCAAATTCGTCGGCGCGATAGGGAATGTTCAGGCCTTGCAGCAGGCGCTGGCAAACCCAACGCTCACGCTCCCATTTGCGGGCATTGGAGAGGAACGTGTTGGCTTGCTCGGCCGCGATGGTCAGCAGGCGTAAATAATCTGAATCATCCATAGGCCCAAGCTTAGCGTTCAAATGTGATCTGAATAATAAGTCTGCCGCGATTTCTTCAGACAGAGTCTTACCCGTTTTTTCTGGCATGCCTATGGGTGTTCACGCTTTAGCCTCTCCATGTTGTGTTTGATGACCTCCATCACGGCAGCGGTCATCACCGAGGTGGAGACACCAAACATCAGGATTCCGTTGGCTGCCTCCAATGGGCCAAGCAGACGCCAGCGTGGGGACATGATGATATCGCCGTAGCCTAGCGTGGCGAAGTTGACCGCCGAGTGATACAGCGCGGTGGAGAATTCTTCGAACTCATTGAGCAGCATGAACAGCGTGGCCCAGATGGCGATCTGCACGAAATTACTCAGCAGCATCAGCAGCATCACCATCGACAACAACAGGATATTCAGCCATTGCGATTCAGCGGGTTGGGCATGCCTGAAATGCACGTAATGACGCAGGCATATAGTCACGAAAATGGCTTGCAGTAGCAGGCAGAACACCATCACGGGAAGGCCGGCCAGTAGATTCAACAGCATGGGAATATCCTCTGCCGCCGTGTCAGGTCTGTCCCTGGTTGTCTGGCCCGGGTTCTTGTACTTGATCCACCCATTCCCAGAACAGCTGATAGCCGACCGCGAGTATCACAGGGCCGATAAACAGGCCGAGGATACCGCCCGTGACCATGCCGCCCAAGGCGCCGATCAGCACCACGGGCATCGGCACATCGACACCACGACCCAGCAGAAGCGGTTTGAGGACGTTATCGACCAATCCCGCGATGAAGACATAAATGGCAAACACAATGGTCGCCGTACTGGCACCTTCGCTCATGAAAACAAAGACGATGACCGGAAGGGTAATCAGGGTGGCCGGTAATTGCATGATGCCAAGCAGCAGCACCGCCAAGGCGAGAAGACCGGCGCCGGGAACGCCCATGAATACAAAGCCGATGCCCACCAATAGCATCTGGATGAACGCGATGCCGACCACCCCCAACGCCACTGCCCGGATGGTTGCGGTGCACAGATCGGCGATTTTCGGCCCGTTGATTGGACCGCTGAAACGCGTAACGATTTGCACCGCGCTACGATGGCCGCTTTCTCCGTACGCTAAAAAAATACCGGCAACAATCAGGGCGACGATGAATAAAAGGAGCCCCATGCCGACACCCGCAAGCTTGCTCAGCAGGGAGAGGCTGACACCTTTGATCTGCGGCATGAACTTGTGTGCCAGATCGGGCAGGTCAGTGGTGGCTTGCGCCCACAAGTTATAAAGAGGTTCGCCCACCAGTGGCCAGCTGGCTATCGCATCGGAGGGTGGCGGAATATGGAAACTGTCGGTTTTGACCATGGTCATGACCCTCTCCACGGAATCCGCAATCGAGGCTCCCAAAAGGTAAATAGGCACCATAAGAATACTGATGACGATCAATACGATCAGCGTCGCGGTGATCCCGTCTTTATTCCCCAGCTTGCTTTTGAACCTGACTTGCAAAGGGTAGAGGGTGATTGCCAGGATCACCGACCACAGCATCAGGTCGAGGAATGGGCTGAATATCTGAAAGCAGAACATCACCAGAACGGCAATCACTCCGGCACGAATCAGTACATCGAGCAGATCCCGGGAAAAAATCTTTTCGAGCATGGGCGTGGGAACCATTGATTACCTCCAGTAGAGAGTGGCAAAGGCTGCGTTCGGTAAGTCCAGCATAGACGGGCTGGCTACGTGCTAGCGGCAGGAGAGCCAGAGTGTTTCCGATGCCGCTCAGCGATCCTGGTCCTCCCAATCCACCGGATGAATCATCAGATAGCTGTCGACTGCAGTACCTATGGTTGGAAAGAACGCTGTTTCGCCAAGCCGCGCAAAAAGCCCGAATCGCTTCAGCTTGTCCTTGACCGGGTCCTTCATCTCGGCCACGCACAACTTGATACCCGCCGCGTGCAAGGTTTCGTCCAGTTCCGCCAACATGTCGGCGGAGGTCACGTCCACGCTGGTGACGGGTTCCGCCGCAACGACCAGCCAGCGCACGGGCGTAGGCGATGCAGCCACGGCGTCCAGCACTCGGTCATGGAACAACTCGGCGTTGGCGAAAAACAACGGCGCATCCCAGCGAAACAGGACCAGGCCGGGTACAAGGCGTGCGTCGGGATAGCGCTTGATGTCGTGATAACCCTTGACGCCTTCCGCGCGCCCCAGCACTGCGGAGTAAGGACGCCAGCCATCCCACAGAAATTCGATGACGGCGATCACGATGGCCAGGCCGATCCCCTCGATCGCACCCAGCACGGCCACGCCGATGGTGCAGACAATTGACAGCCAGAACTCCCAACGCTGGATTCGATAAATTCGTCGCAGGTCGGTGACCTCAATCAGGCCGATGGCCGAGGCGATCACCACCGCGGCCAGTGCGCTGGTAGGTAAATCCTTCAACAGGTTTGGTGCCACCACCAGCAGTAAGGCAACAGCAAGCGCGCCGATGACGCCGGTCAACTGGGTTTTGGCGCCTGCAGCCTCGGCCACGGGCGTACGTGACGAACTGCTGCTGATCGCAAAACCCTGAAAAAATCCGGCGGCCAGGTTGGCGACGCCGAGGCCCACCATTTCCTGGTTCGGGTCGACATAGGTGCGGGTCCGCGCCGCATAGACACGTGAGAGCACGCTGGTATCGGCGAACGAAACCAGGGCAACGGCGCAGCCGCCGATCAGGACGGGGACGATGTCATCGCGGGTGATCCAGGGGATGGCGAACGCAGGCAAGCCTTGCGGAAGAGAGCCAAGAACTGACACTCCCGCACGCGCTGCAAGGTCCAGCACACCCACGGCGATGGTCGCCCCTGCCACGGCGATCAGAATGCCCGGCACGCGTTTGTTGCCCTTGAGCAGCAGAATCACGGCCAAGGTGCCTGCGCCGACCATGAAGGCGGTCCAGTTGGTTTTTCCTTCCATTACCGCCGTAGTGATCGCCCACAGGTTTCTCAGCGGGCCATCGGATTCAATCGAAAAACCGAAAAACTTGGGCAGTTGGCTGATCAATACCGTCAGCGCGATCCCGTTCATGTACCCGTAGCGGATCGGTTTGGAAAGAAGCTCCGTGACAAAGCCCAAGCGCGCTATGCCGGCCAGGATGCACACCACCCCCGATACGATCGCCATCATGCTCGCAAGGGCGATGGCACGATGCGGATCACCGCCGGACAGTGGCAGGACGACGGCGAGAATGACGGCAGCCAGCGAGGAATCCGGCCCCAGCACCAGAATCCGGCTGGGTCCGAACAGCGCATAAGCGAGCAGCGGAACGATGGTCGCGTAAAGGCCATAGATGCCGGGTACGCCCGATGCCACCGCGTAGGCGATGCCGACAGGCACCAACATCGTGGTCAGCACCAGTCCGGCCACGAGGTCGTGCCGCAACCAGGTTATTTTGTAACCGCGCAGCGTGCGTAGTCCGGGCAGCCAACGACTCCAACCGGTATCGCCGCCGGTGTTGCGAGGGGCAATGCGTCCCGGTTCCGGGACGGGAGGCGAAGCATCCGAATGGCTCATAGGACTGTGGCCCTTTGGTGTACAGCGCAGATCCGCTTGAACGTGCCGGTCAGAATTTTTCCGGAATTCGCCGCAGCGGATAATCCGGTTCACGATAGCCGCCTGATTTCTGCCGTTTGGGCAAAATCACCTTCTCGCGCGGTACATTCTTGTACGGAATACGGCTGAGCAAATCAGAGATGATGTTGAGGCGGGCCCGCTTCTTGTCGTTCGAGTTGGCCACAAGCCACGGAGCATGATCGGTGTCGGTCGACTTGAACATGTCGTCACGTGCGCGCGAGTAGTCATACCAGCGGCTGTATGACTTGAGATCCATGGGCGTCAGTTTCCAGGTTTTGCGGCCATCCTTGATCCGAGCCTCGAGCCGGCGAGTCTGCTCCTCTTCGCTGACTTCCAGCCAATACTTGAACAGCATGACGCCCGAGTCGACCATCATGCGTTCCATGAGGGGGGCCAGGGCCAGGAAACGGGTCACCTGCTCATCGGTACAAAATCCCATCACGCGCTCGACCCCTGCGCGGTTGTACCAACTGCGATCGAAGATCACCACTTCGCCAGCCGCGGGCATGTGCGCCAGGTAGCGCTGTATATACATCTGGCTCTTCTCGCGATCGGTCGGTGCAGGTAGCGCCACCACCCGAAAGACACGCGGGCTCACCCTCTCAGTGAGCGCCTTGATCGTCCCACCCTTGCCGGCGCCATCCCGCCCTTCGAAGACGATACAGATCTTGATGCCCTTTTGTTTCACCCATTCCTGCAACTTGACCAGTTCGACATGCAGTCGGCGTAACTGCTCAAGATAGTCTTTGTTCTTCAGTTTCAAGGGTTCAGCGGAGTTGCTTTTAACAGGGGTTTTCTTCTTGTCCTTTGCCATGACCCAAGCCTCACCTATGCCAGTAGCTGACTGCCGATAGATAGACCCTGCAGGTGCAGCTATCAGCTTGCAGATCGCGCATTGCTTCGAGCAAACCTGGCGTCAGTCGTGGACGGCCCTCTGCTCTTGACGTTCAACTCCATCACCAACCGCGTGAGTCTAGTCCATGAATCAACCTTCTACAGGGTTGCTACAGGGCATTGCACAAAACGGATAGCGATCTGCGCAAAGCGGCTATTGCCCTGTGCCCGGCGTCTCTACCCTCGGCTGTACGGACGTTAGCCGCGTTACCGACTCTTAAAAAAACAACAACAACAAGAGATAGATGCCATGCGCAAGATCGACGTACATGAGGTGATCGACAACGCTCGATTCAACCGCTTTCACTGGATGGTGCTGTTCTGGTGCGCCCTGATCATCATCTTCGACGGATACGATTTGGTGATCTACGGCGTGGTGTTGCCGATGCTGATGAAAGAGTGGGGGCTCAGTCCCCTGCAAGCCGGCGCGCTGGGAAGTTATGCACTGTTCGGGATGATGTTCGGGGCGCTGTTTTTCGGCCCGCTGTCGGACAGGATTGGCCGCAAGAAAGCCATCACCCTGTGCGTGATGCTCTTCAGCGGTTTTACCGTGCTCAATGGTTTTGCTCGTAACCCTACCGAGTTTGGCCTCTGCCGGTTCATTGCCGGGCTGGGCATTGGCGGGGTGATGCCCAATGTCGTGGCGCTGATGAACGAGTACGCGCCGAAGAAAATCCGCAGCACGCTGGTGGCGATCATGTTCAGCGGTTACTCGGTGGGCGGCATGCTCTCGGCGGGGCTCGGCATCGTGCTGATCCCCAGTTTCGGCTGGCAGTCAGTGTTTTACGTGGCGGTACTGCCGTTGCTGTTATTGCCGTTGATCATGTACTTCCTGCCTGAATCGGTGGGTTTCATGCTGCGTCAGGGGCGCAATCAAGAGGCGCGCAACGTTCTGGAGCGGGTTGACCCGGCTTACGTTGCACTCGCCAGCGATCAGTTGCACATGAGCGAAGTGAAGGGCACCGGCACCCCGGTGTTGCAACTGTTCCGCGAGGGTCGTGCGCTGCGCACGCTGATGCTGTGGCTGGCATTTTTCTGCTGCTTGCTGATGGTCTACGCCTTGAGTTCCTGGCTGCCGAAACTGATGGCCAACGCCGGTTACAGCCTGGGCTCGAGTCTGTCGTTCCTGTTGGTACTCAACTTCGGTGCCATTTTCGGCGCGGTCGGCGGTGGCGTACTCGGCGACAAGCTCAACCTGCCGTGTGTGTTGGCGGTGTTCTTCGTCGTTGCTGCGGTATCGATCACCTTGCTGGGCTTCAACAGTCCGATGCCGGTGTTGTACCTGCTGATCGCCCTTGCCGGCGCCACCACCATAGGCTCGCAGATTCTGTTGTACGCCTGCGCCGCGCAGTTCTACTCCATGACCATTCGCTCCACCGGTTTGGGCTGGGCGTCGGGCATCGGCCGCAACGGCGCCATCGTCGGTCCGCTGCTGGGCGGTGCCTTGCTGGGGATCAGTCTGCCGCTGCAACTGAACTTCATGGCGTTTGCCTTGCCCGGTGCGGTGGCCGCTCTCGCCATGACCGTGTTCGCCATCAGCAGCCAACGCAGCGCCAAAGGTGCCACCCAGACGCTTGCGCCGACCAGCGCCTGAACCCGGTAGTGGCGGCACGGCGTCATGCCGTGTCGCCGGCCTGGGTCCCCCACACATTTTTCCGAACAAGAGCGACCGGGCCTGTGCCACGGATCGCCTGACGAGTCTTGCGGCGAGGTTTCATGAAAGCGTTATTTCAGGACTTTTCCCTGTCTGCTGCCGTCGCCGGATTTATCGCCACGGTGATTTCCTACGCAGGCCCCTTGGTGATCATCTTTCAGGCCGCCGAGACCGCACACCTCTCGCGGGAAATGTTGTCGTCCTGGGTCTGGGCGATTTCCATCGGCAGCGCCGTGCTCGGCATCGGTTTGAGCCTGCGTTACCGCGTCCCGGTGATCATCGCGTGGTCGGCACCGGGCTCGGCGTTGCTGGTGGCCCTGTTGCCGGGGATCTCCATGCCGGAGGCGGTGGGCGCTTACCTGGTCAGCAGCCTGATTATCTTTCTGGTCGGGGTGTCGGGGGCGTTTGACCGGATCATCGGCAAACTGCCCGGGGCGATTGCGGCTGCGATGCTGGCGGGGATTCTGTTCAGCTTCGGCACGGGGTTGTTCGTTTCGCTGCAAGGCAAGCCACTGCTGGTGCTGGCGATGTTTGCCACGTACCTGATCTGCAAACGGGTGATGCCGCGCTATGCGGTGTTGATGGTGCTGCTGGTGGGCTGTTCGATTGCGTTTCTCGCCGGTGATTTGCACCGCGAAGCACTGGTGATCGGTTTGGCCACACCGGTATGGATCACCCCCGCGTTCAGCCTGAGTGCGACGCTGAATGTCGCCTTGCCGCTGGTGATGGTGGCGCTGACCGGCCAGTTTGTTCCCGGCATGGCGGTGCTGCGTGCCAGCGGCTACCCAACGCCAGCCGGCCCGATTATCGCCAGCAGCGCGTTGGGCACTGCGCTGTTGGCGCCGTTCGGTTGTCACGGGTTGAATCTGGCGGCGATTACCGCGGCCATTTGTACCGGTCGCGAGGCCCATGAAGATCCACGCAAACGCTATGTGGCTGGAGTAGTGGGCGGGCTGTGTTACCTGGTGCTGGGGATCTTCGGTGCCACGCTGGTTTCGTTGTTTTCGGCGTTCCCCAAGGAGCTGATCGCAGCCCTGGCCGGGCTGGCGCTGTTCGCGGCGATAGCCGGGGCGCTGGCCGGCGCAATGGCCGTACCGAGTGATCGCGAAGCCGCGCTGGTGACCTTTCTCACCACCGCCTCGGGCATGTCGTTGTTTGGTTTGTCCGCCGCTTTTTGGGGGCTGATTTTCGGCATGCTCACGCACGTGCTGTTGAGTGCCCGGCGTCCCGCGCCGGCGACTCAAGCCGCTCCTGCGCAGGAGGGGGCGCGCTGATCGAGTAGTTAATCGAAACCCGATTCTTATCCGTTTTCACCATCCCTCGCGGCGAATCCGCACTTCAACCTGTCGATCAATAACAATAAGAGAACAGCGATGAAACAGATTTTTCCAGCAACCGGTTCAGTGTTGTCCCTGGCGGTCGTCTCGGGTTTTTCCAGTGGCGTAATGGCCGCTGAGGGGGGCTTTATCGAAGACACCACGGCCACCTTGCAGGCGCGTAACTATTACTTCAGCCGGGACTTTTCCGACATCGTTGGGGCCAATCAACAGTCGAAGGCCGAAGAGTGGGCGCAGGGCTTCATCCTCAATGTCAAATCCGGTTATACCCAGGGCCCGGTCGGTTTTGGTGTGGATGTCATCGGCCTGCTCGGCCTCAAACTCGATAGCAGCCCGGACCGGGTCAATACCGGTTTGCTGCCGGTGCATGATGATGGTCGCGCGGCAGATGATTACAGCCGTCTGGAAGGTGCGCTGAAGATGCGTTACTCCAAGACCGAGCTGAAAGTGGGTGAGTTGCAACCCAACGTGCCGGTGCTGGCCTTCAGCGATATCCGGCTACTGCCGCCCAGCTATCAGGGCGCAAGCATCAGCTCCAGTGAAATCGATGGTCTGACCTTGCAAGGCGGCCACTTGAATTCAACCAGCCTGCGCAACGAGGCCGGCGACGAAAAGATGCAAGCGATGCTCGGTCATGTTCCGCAGCGTCAGGTCAGCAGCGATGGTTTCAACTTTGCCGGCGCCGACTACGCCTTCAATGACAAACGCAGCTCGGTCAGTGCCTGGTTCGGGCAACTGGAAGATATCTACAACCAGCGCTTTCTCGGCCTCAAACACAGCCAGCCGATGGGCGACTGGACCCTGGGTGCCAACCTCGGCTACTACGATTCGCGCGAAGACGGCAAAAAATTGCTGGGCAATATCGACAACCAGGCGTTCTTCTCCTTGCTGTCGGCCAAGCGCGGCGGCCACACGTTTTATGTCGGCTATCAGGGCATGTTCGGCGACAGCGCCTTCCCACGAGTCTTTGCCAACATCTCGCCACTGGGCAATGAAGTGCCGACCTACGAGTTCGCGTACACCGATGAACGCTCCTGGCAGGCACGTTACGACTACGACTTCGCGGCCCTCGGCATGCCCGGCCTGACGAGCACCGTGCGCTACATCACCGGCAATAACGTTGACACCGGCAAGGGCTTTGAAGGCAAGGACCGCGAGCGCGATCTGGATATCGGCTATGTGCTGCAGAGCGGCAGTCTTAAAGGCCTCGGCATCCGTGTTCGCAATGTGATGGCGCGTTCCAACTACCGCAGTGATATCGACGAAAACCGCCTGATCCTCAGCTACACGTGGGAGCTGTTATGAGCCCGCGGTCACAGATCTGTGGTGCAGTCACCCATGACTTCGTACGTCACGCGATGGGTCTGGCCCTGATGATCGACATATTCCATGGTCGCAGGCACAACCCCGCAGGCGGTTGCGGTGTTCGTCACTGAAACCACCTTGGCGATGTCCAGCGGCTGCGCCGGGTTGTACGAGGTGGCGGCTGGCTCGTTGCCGGCGGCCAGGGCCGAGGTGGCGGTGAGGGTCAGACACAGGTTGATCAAGGTTTTCATTTTTCCGTACTCCGTGTTGATTCCGATGTCTCAATTCTAGGCTTTGCCCACGACCGATAAAGGGGCCTCGGCCTGATTCAGCCTTACAGAAAACGTAACAATCGCTGGTTCTTTTTGATCGGGTACATATCCGTTTCTGCGGTAATGGCTGCTTATGGTTCCGCCCTTACGGCGGGGGCGGCTACCGCGGTATCCATGCCGCGGAGCCCCCTGCGCAACGCCTGCGTTCGGCCTCAGGGAAAGGGGCAGATCAAGATCAAAAACCAAAGCAGAGCCACGGCAAGATCAAAAGATCGCAGCCTCGCTTCGCTCGACAGCTCCTACAGGGAAATGCGTGCACTTGAAGTCAGGCCGGCCGGTAGGCCGCCTCGCTTTTGCTTTTGCGGTGCACGCCCCCTCGAGAGGCCGAGCGGAGGTTCTGCGCAGTGGGCAACCCGGCATGGATGCCGGGTTAGCCGCGCACGGCCATGGATGGCCGATCGCGGCGGGCCCACGGAGCAGGACCGGAGCGAGGGCATGCCGAGCCTAAGCGAGGCACCGAACGAAAGGGGCAAGAGCGCTTTGGTTACTTTCGCGCTTTTCGAAAGTGACTCGCTGTAAGAGCGAAACCATAAGTCGCCGTTACCGCAGCAACGGATATGTACACGATCAGAAAAGAGCCGCCATTACCGCAGAAACGGATACGCCCCCAATTCTAAAATACCCCTCCAGAGCAAAGTCGAAGGGCGGTGTAGACTGAGGCCCTGTCCTCTTTCGGCAAGACAAGGGAGTGTGCCCAGCCATGATCGGTGCCGAGTTACTGTCCTCCGAAACCCTGACGGTAGGGTGGCTGATCTATGCACCGGTGCTGATCTGGGCCATTGCGCGAGCCCCCTGGGTCGAACTGTTCAGCGATCGCCGCCGCCAGCATCTATTGTTCGGCACGGTGTTCGCCCTGTTCATGCTCTGGCTGGTGCGACGGGACTTTGATACCGGCGTGTCCTATCACTTCATCGGCATGACGGCGGTGACGTTACTGCTGGATTGGCCGTTGGCGATTGTCGGCGGGTTGGTCGCGCAAGCGGGATTGGTGCTGCTCGGTCGGCAGGACATGGCGGCCATGGGGGTCAACGGCGCGCTGCTGATCCTGCTGCCGGTGTTGGTCACCGAGTGCTGCGCCATCCTGGTCGAGCGCGCGCAGCCGCGTAATCCCTTTGTATATATCTTCTGTTCCGGTTTTTTTGCCGCTGCGTTGTCTGCCCTGTTGTGCCTGACTCTGGCGCTCACGCTGCTGTGGTATGACGAACGTTTCGCCATGCCGTACTGGCTGACAGATTTTGTCGGCTACCTGTGGCTACTGATTTTCCCGGAAGCGTTTATCAACGGCATGGTGGTCAGTGCATTGGTGGTGTTCTGCCCCGAATGGCTGGAGACGTTCAATCGCACCCGCTACCTTTCGGCGCCCTGGAAAGACGACGATCCCAAATCTTGATCCACATCAAACCCAAAAAACGTTGCCGAATCCATGCTCTGGAAAACCTTCAGGAGCAATGGCATGAGTGTGTATGAGTGGGCCAGGCAGGAGTTGCGTCAGAGTCTGGATATGGCGCAAGAGGTGGGCTTCGATCCGGGATTGAGCCTGCGCGCCTTGCTCAGTGCGGTGGTGCAGCAGAGCAAGGCGGTACGCAATGTCGAAGACCTGGCCGATGAGTTGCGGTTTCTCGCCGAGAACCTCGACGAGGGCCAGGACTATGGCTTTATGCGGCCCTGAGGGGCGGGATCAGTGGCGCGGGTCGAAGTCGCCGCTGAACATCTCGTCCTCGGCATCGGGAGGCATCGGGATCTTGTGTTCTTCCGACGCCCAGGCGCCCAGGTCGATCAGTTTGCAACGGTCTGAACAGAATGGCCGGAACTTGCTTTCGGGGCTCCATTCGACAGGGGCGCCGCAGGTTGGGCAATCGACGGTTGGGGTTTGGCTCATGACTGGCCTCCACGCAAAGTAAGGTAAAAGTGATGCAGGCGTTCGACCTCGCTGTGCAGCCAGGCGAGGTCGCGGTCGTTGACCACCACATCGTCGGCATGGTTCACGCGGTCCTGTCGGCTGGACTGGGCCTTGAGGATCGCCTGGACCTGCTGTTCGCTGGTCTGGTCACGCTGCAAGGTGCGTTCGATCTGTAACTGTTCCGGGGCATCGATCACCAAAACCCGTTGGGTCATGGTGTACTGCCCGGACTCGATCAGCAGCGGCGAAACCAGAATCGCGTAAGGCGATTGTGCCTTGGCCAGATGGTGGGTGATTTCTTCGGCGATCAGCGGATGCAGCAGCGCTTCGAGCCAGCGGCGTTCATCCGGCACTTCGAAGATCAGCTTGCGCAGCGCCGCACGATCCAGTTGCCCATCGGCTTGCAGCACGCCGGGGCCAAAGTGCTCGGCGATCTTCGCCAGTGCCGGGCGACCGGGTTCGACCACCCAGCGAGCCGCATGATCGGCGTCTACCACATGCACGCCCAGATCGATGAAGTGCTGGGCGGCCGCGCTTTTGCCGCTGCCGATGCCGCCGGTCAGGCCGAGAATCCAGGGTTTTTCCACAGGGGTATTCATTTCAAACCGACAAACTGCCAATAGAAGCCGGTTATTTGACCACCCCAGAGCAAGGCAATCCAGCCGGCAATAGCCAGATAGGGGCCAAAGGGCAGCGGAGTCGAGGTTTTCGCATCCCGCAGGCGCAGCAAAATCACCCCGATGACGGCGCCCAGCAGCGATGAAAGCAGGATGGTCAGCGGCAGGATCTGCCAGCCACCCCAGGCGCCGAGCATCGCCAAGAGCTTGAAGTCACCGTAGCCGATGCCGTCCTTGCCGGTGATCAGCTTGAACAGCCAGAACACCGTCCACAGCGCCATGTAGCCGGCCACCGCGCCCCAGAGCGCGTCATGCAGTGAGACGAAGAGCCCGAAACTGTTGACGATCAACCCCAGCCATATCAACGGCAGCACCAGCACGTCTGGCAACAGCTGGTGTTCGGCGTCGATCAGGCTCATCGCCAACAGGCCCCAGCTCAGGACCAGCACCATGCAGGCCTGCCAGCCGAAACCGAAATGCCAGGCGACGAACGCCGACAGCACGCCGCAGGCCAGTTCGGTCAGCGGGTAACGTTTGCTGATCGGCGTCGCGCAGTTCGAGCATCGCCCACGTAAAAACAGATAACTGAGCACGGGAATGTTTTCCCACGCTCGAATCCGATGGCCACAGTCGGGGCACTCGGAGTGAGGCAGTATCAGGTTGTAAGCCGGGCCAGGGGCTTCGGGTGGCAAATCCAGTACGTCATGGGCCTGCAGGCGCCATTCACGCTCAAGCATTTTCGGCAGGCGCCAGACCACCACGTTGAGAAAACTGCCGATTACCAAGCCGATCACCCATGCGGTGATCGTGAAGGCCAGCGGGTTGAGACTCAAAAATTCGTTCAAGGACATATCAGATCGCTGAGCCGAGTTGGAAGATGGGCAGGTACATCGCAACCACCAGGCCGCCGACGATAACCCCCAGCACCACCATGATGAAAGGCTCCATCAGACTGGTCAGGTTATCGACCATGTTATCCACCTCGTCCTCATAGAAGCTCGCGACCTTGTCGAGCATGTCGTCCAGTGCGCCAGACTCTTCGCCGATGGCCGTCATCTGGATTGCCATGTTCGGAAAGATGCCGGAGGTGCGCATGGCAAAATTCAGCTGCATGCCGGTGGAAACATCCTGCTTGATGCGTAATACCGCTCGCTTGAACACGATGTTGCCGGTCGCGCCCGCCACTGAATCCAGGGCTTCGACCAGTGGCACCCCGGCGGCAAACGTCGTCGACAAGGTGCGGGCGTAACGGGCCACGGCGGACTTGTACATGAGCGCGCCAACCAACGGCAGTTTCAGCAGCCAGGTGTCCATCCGGTCCCGGAAACCCGGGGACTTTTTAAAGGCATGACGTACGCCGAAGATCGCCGCACCCAGCATGCCGAGCATCATCCACCACCAGGCCTGCATGAATTCCGACAAGCCGATGACCATCACGGTGAAGGCCGGCAGCTCGGCGCCAAACCCCGAGAACACCGACTCGAATTGCGGCACAACCTTGACCAGCAGAATCCCGGTCACAATGATCGCGACGAACACTACCGCCAGCGGGTAGGTCATGGCTTTCTTGATCTTGGCCTTGAGGCTTTCGCTCTTTTCCTTGTAGGTCGCCACCCGTTCCAGCAGGGTATCCAGGGCGCCGGCCTGTTCGCCGGCATCCACCAGGTTGCAGTACAGCTCATCGAAATATTGGGGCTTTTTACGCAGGGCTGCGGCGAAGCTGTTGCCGGCCGCGACTTCCTGTTTCACTTCGTCCACCAGCTTGCGCATGTTCGGGTTATCGAAGCCCTCACCGATAATGTCGAACGATTGCAGCAGTGGTACGCCGGCTTTCATCATGGTCGCCATCTGCCGGGTGAACAGGGCAATGTCCAGGGGCTTGATGCGTTTGCCTGCACTAAAAATGGACGCGGTTTTTTTCCGCACCTTGCCCGGGTTGATCCCTTGCTTGCGCAACTGGGCCTTGATCAGCGCGGGATTCTGGCCGGTCAACTCACCGGTCATTTTTGAGCCCTTCTTGTCCGTGCCTTCCCAGGCATATACGCTGATTTTCGCTGCTTTGGCCGCCATGTTCAGTCCTTCGTGACCCGGTTGATTTCTTCAAGGCTGGTGATGCCTTGCATGGCCTTGAGCAGGCCCGAAGTACGCAGGTCGTTGAAGCCGTCCTTACGCATCTGGATGTCGATTTCCAGTGAATTGCCTTCGGCCATGATCAGCCGTTGCAGTTCTGGGGTGTTCTTTACCACTTCATAAATCCCTACTCGCCCTTTGTAACCGTTGTTGCACTGATCGCAACCGACCGGTTCATAGATCGTGAACGAGCCGATGCGTTCCTGGGGAAAGCCTTCTTTGATCAGCGCCTCGCGGGGAATCTCGATGGGCTTTTTGCAATGACTGCACAGTTTGCGCGCCAGGCGCTGGGCGATGATCAGGCTGACCGAGGTCGCGATGTTGAACCCCTGAATCCCCATGTTGTGCAAGCGGGTCAGGGTTTGCGCGGCGCTGTTGGTGTGCAGGGTGGAAAGCACCATGTGCCCGGTCTGGGCGGCCTTGATGGCGATTTCGGCGGTTTCGAGATCGCGGATTTCACCGACCATGATCACGTCCGGGTCCTGACGCAGAAACGAGCGCAGCGCCTGGGCGAAATCCAGTCCTTGCCTGGGATTGACATTGACCTGGTTGATGCCTTCGATGTTGATTTCTACCGGGTCTTCGGCAGTGGAAATATTGATGTCGACGGTGTTGAGGATGTTCAGCCCGGTATAGAGCGATACGGTCTTGCCCGAGCCGGTGGGGCCAGTTACCAGGATCATTCCCTGTGGTTGCTTGAGGGCGGCCATGTACAGGTCTTTCTGGTCGGGTTCGTAGCCGAGGGCATCGATGCCCATTTGGGCACTGGACGGGTCGAGGATCCGGATCACCACCTTCTCGCCCCACAGGGTTGGCAGGATGTTGACCCGGAAATCGATGGACTTGCTTTTGGACAGGCGCATCTTGATTCGCCCGTCCTGGGGTTTGCGCCGTTCGGAGATGTCGAGACTGGCCATGACCTTCAGCCGCGAAGCAATGCGGTTGGCCAGTTGTGTCGGCGGCCTGGCGACCTCCCGCAGCATGCCATCGGTGCGCATCCGCACGCGGTAGATTTTTTCATAGGGCTCGAAATGCAAGTCGGAAGAACCGCTCTTGATCGCGTCGAGCAGCATCTTGTGGACGAAGCGAACCACGGGGGCATCATCGGCATCTTGCCCCACGAGGGCATCCTGTTTCTGCTCATCGACCGACTCGATGTCCAACCCGTCGAGGTCGACATCGGCCATGTCTTCCAGACCGGTGGAGTGGTTGTCGAAGAATTTTTCGATGGCGTCGCTGAGCTTGTCTTCCTCCACCAGAATGGCTTCGGTGCTCAGCCCGGTGCTGAACTGGATGTCGTTGATGGCTTGATGATTGGTCGGGTCGCAAATCCCCACGAACAGCTTGTTCCCACGCCGCCAGAGGGGCAGGGCGTGATGCTGGCGGATCAGCTTCTCGCTGACCAGCCCTCGAGGCTGGGTGTCCTTGTCCAGGCAATTGAGGTCCAGCAAGGCCATACCGAAATGCTCCGAGGCCACTTCGGCGACTTGCCAGCTCTTCAGTAGTTTGTTTTGCACCAGATAGCTGACCAGCGAGATTCGATTGCGCTGGGCTTGCTGATACGCCTCTTGCGCACTTTGGTCAGTGATCAGCTCGGCCAGCACCAATTGCTTGGCCAGACCGCTAAGGGCAATGTCATTCATTGGGATACCGACGCCAGACAGTTAATGACTTATAGCCTAGTCAAGCAGTGGAACCAAACCAGCCGGAGTGAGGTGACAAAAAGTGTCAGATAGTGCGGATCCTTGGAGTAGGAAAGGTCTTTAGCGCGATCTCTCGCCCCGCAGGCAGGGGCGCGCGCGGCTTGGCATGACCTGTGCTGTGCCTTGTTCAGATCATGAGATTTCGACTCATGCATGGAGCCTGTCTATGAAAAATCAAAATGGTTTTACTCTGATCGAGCTGCTGATCGTGGTGGCGATCATCGGGATTCTGGCGACGTTTGCGTTGCCGCAGTATTCGAAGTACCAGGCGCGGGCGAAGGTCACCGCTGCTCTTGCAGAGATCTCGGCGCTGAAGGTGCCTTTCGAAGACATCATGAACCAAGGCACTGACCCCACCCTTGCTCTGATTGGCGGCACGGCGACTACAGGTAACTGCACTATTACGGCATCGGGTACCTCCTCTACCGGTGTGGGCAGTATTGGCTGCACGATCCTCAATGCTCCAGGGCCGGTGCTGAGCAAGACCATTACGCTTTCGCGTACGCTCGCCGGTGGCTGGACATGCGCCACCACGGCGGCACAGGAATACGCGCCTAAAGGCTGCACTGGCGCCTGATCCGTTTTCATCCTTCAAATGCCCCGCGTTTCACGACGCGGGGCATTTTTTTGCTCGTCATTTTCCGGGTTGTTCGAATAATCAAGAAACCCCCGACAAATCATGGCCTTAGGCCTGCGCTAAAACCCGCAAGTTGCATGTAGATAATTCCGCAGTCATGCAATTTGCATGATTTCGAAAATCGCAGTATTGACTAACTTATTGATTTATATCTATTTATTTTTAATCTGACAGTTGGCACAGCGTTCGCACTCTCTCTAGTAACCCTGCTGACAAGACACGCAGCAGACTTTCCAGAAATACAGGAGTTACTCGTATGAAGAAGTTCGCTATCGCTGCCGCTACTGCTACCGCGCTGACCCTGACCATGGCCAACGCTGCATTCGCACAGACCACCCAAGCGACTCAGGCACCCATGATGCTGGCCGCCGGTGAAGTCACTGAAGCGAAAGAGGATGTTTCCGATACCTGGATCACAACCAAAGTCAAAGCAGACCTGGTAACCGAAAAAGGCATCCCAGGCACCGACATTAAAGTCGAAACCAACAAAGGCGTTGTCTCCCTGTCTTCCATGACCGTACTGACAGATGCTCAGAAAACAACCGCCGTGGCTATCGCCAAGAAAATCAAAGGCGTCAAAGCGGTATCCGCTGATGGCCTGAAATCCGAGTAAGACAAGGCTTCTCGCCTGGACCGGGAGAAGGTGCGGTAGACGGGCCGAGTCATACGTCTGCCGCTACTTGAGAGTTCATGCGAAGGCCACAAGGATGTGGCCATTACAGGCCCCGGCATTCGTGTCGGGGCCTGTTCTATTTGCAGCAACGCATCACTTGTAGGAGCGAGGCTTGCCCGCGAAGAACGATTACGCGGTATCCCTGATGGACCGAGGCGGCTGGTTCGCCGGCAAGCCTGGCTCCTACATTAGGGACGTGGGGCAAGCTCGATTGTTCAATTACCACGCTTGCTGGTGATTCGAACCAACCGGTTGCCTTCAAAGCGCAGGTACTGGTACATCCCGCTGTTGGGGCCGTAGGTCCATTCCTCGACCTGAAACTCTTCCCGCCGATTGGCGCTGCGTTTATAGCCCAACAAGTCGCGGGCAACGGGTTCTCCGCATTTTTGCAGCACTTCGCCGGACCTGTCCCCGACGCTGATCAATTGACTGCCGCAACGCAAGGTATCGGCTGCCGCTGCCTGGCCGGCAATCAGCATCAGAGCCACGCTCAGAAGCCAACGTGCGCCCATCACTCGGCATCCAGATGCATGGGCGTGATAACGTGGCCATCGCTTTCTGCCTCACCGAGGCTGGCATCGATGAAGTACACGCGGTCATCGGCCAATTGACCCTTGTCCACCAGATAATCCTTGATGCTGCTGGCCCGTTCTTGCCCCAGTTGACGCAACAGCACCTCGCTGGAGCTCCAGAAGCCAATCACGTCTTCACGCATTTTTTTGCTGCGTTCTTCCTTGCCCAAGTCCTTCCATTCGGCGGGCGGCTGGGTCTTCAGGCGTGTGCGGTAGATCCCTTCGAGCAGCGGGCCTTTCTCGCTGTCCGGCACTTGCAGCAATGAGGCCTGGGCCGGCACCTTGTCACCGCGACGCTGGAGCATTTTGTAGTAGTTGTACTGGTATTCCCGCTCCAGGCGTTGCTCGGCAATCAGCGGGCCATCGCTGCTCTTGGCGGCGGTGCCTTCGATTTCCAGGCGCAGGGCCGGACGTTCCTTGAGCGCCTGGGACAATTTGACCAGCGCCGCTTCGGCGTCTTTGCTCAAGTCACTGGAACCCGGTGCAAATGCCACGCTGCCCAAATCTTCCGAGCCACCGCCGCTGACCAGACCGCCAATCATTTTGAATGGCGCTGCGGCGGCTTTCACGATCAGGTTGCGCAGGGTCTGCCAGATAATCGGCATGACACTGAACTGCGGGTTGTTCAGGTCGCCGCTCACTGGCAGCTCGATGGAAATCTTGCCGTCGACATCCTTGAGCAAGGCAATCGCCAGCTTCAACGGCAGGCTCACAGCGTCCGGGCTGTCGACCTTTTCACCCAGTTGCAGCTGCTCGACCACCACTTTGTTTTCGGCCAGGAGCTGGCCGTTGGTGATCTTGTAATGCAGGTCGAGATTGAGTCGGCCCTTGCGGATACGGTAACCGGCGAACTTGCCGGAGTAGGGCGTCAACGTCGTCAGTTCCACCCGTTTGAAACTGGTGGCGATGTCCAGGCTGGCCATCGGGTCGAACGGGTTGACCGAACCCTTGATGGTCACCGGCGCATAGCGGTCGACCTTGCCTTTGACGTCAACACTGGCCGGTTTTGCCTGCCGGCTGTCAATGGTGCCGATTTTTCCGTTGAGCTGTTGAACGGCTGTGGCGAAGTTCGGGGTCAGGCTGAAGTCGGCGAAGTTTGCCGAACCGTCATTGATGGCAATGCCGCCAATGTGGATGCCCAACGGTTTGTCTTTTCCGGCTGCCGGTTTGGCAGCGACGGTTTTTGCGCCGGCATCGGCCGGTTGCGGGATCAGCAGGTCATCGATGTTGGTGGTGCGGTCATCGTTGATCATGAAGCGTGCATAGGGCTGGAACAGGTTGATCTTGTCGATCGACAAGCTGTCGCCATGCTGATAGTTCAGGCCTTCGAGTACCACCTGTTGCCACTTGAGGAAGTCGCGGGTTTTCAGGGTGTCGAGGGTATGCAGTTGATCGACCTGGGCTTTGCCTGTGACGCTGAACGCCAGCGGCTCGGTGCTTTTCAGGTCGACCGCCAGATCACTGCCCAGCATGCCGCTGCGCAGTTCGAGACGAATAAACGGGTTGATGTAGGACTGGGCGACACGCAGGTCGATGTCCTTGGTCTGCACGTTCAGTTTGGCGTTGATCGGGGCCAGATTGACCACGCCGTCCGCGGTGATCTTGCCTTGCTTGCCCACGCCGGTGTCGAGCTTGAGGTTGAAAGGTGAGCCATTGAGGCTGTCGAAATTTTGCAGGTCCAGGTTCAGCGGACCCAGCTCCAGCGCCACCGCCGGTTGTGCCTTGCGGTCGGCCAGGTGCACCTGATAATCGCGTAGCTGCACGTCTTTGAGCAGCACCTGCCAGGGTTTGCTCGGCGCGGTCGGTTCAGGCTTCGGCGAATCGGCTGCTGCCGGTGTGCTGGCTGGCTCGGCATTGGCTTTGTTGGCCGCTTTGGACGGCTGACTGGCGAACAGTTTTTGCCAATCGAGTTGCCCGTCGGCTTCGAGGGCGGCCCAGGTTTCCAGTTTCTGACTGCGGATCTTGCCGACCACCACTTGCTGTTTGGCCAGATCCACGGTGGTTTCGCTGATGTCCAGCCGCTCGAGCTTCGCCAGCGGTCGACCGTCCGGTGTCTTGATGGAGAAAGGTGCGACGCTGACGGCAACGTTGCTCAGCAGCAGTTCGGTTTCCTTGGCCAGGTTGAGTTTGTAGTCGGTGCTGAGGCTGACGACGCCATCTTCGAGTGCGAGTGGCACAGCATCGCGTACGTAGGGCCAAAAGGATTTCATCTTGCCGTCGGTGATTTTCAGCTTACCTTCGGAGGCGATCGGGATCAGGCTGAAGTTACCGGTCCAGTCGATCTGTCCACCTGCCGGGCCGACGGCCACCAACGTCATGTCGGCGCTGTCTTCGGGCAGGGTGCTGAGGTTTTTCAGTTCGAAGTCGAGTTTGTCGTAGAGGAATTCGATGGGTTCGCTGGGCCGTGCATCCTCGAAATGCAAGGAGCCGCTGGCCAGTTTGATTCGCTCCACGCGCAGCGGAAAGGGTTTGGCGTCCGGATCGACCGGGGTCGGTTCGCTGGCGGGGATTTTGAACAGACCGAGCAGGTTGAGCTTGCCGTCCTTACTGAAGAGGATTTCAGTCTTGGGTTTGTCCAGTTCAATATCGGACAGGTGCAATGCCTTGGTCCAAAGACTGTCGATCTGCAGGTTGGCGTACAGGCGTTCGAAGCCCACTTGCTCCTTGCCCGGCTCGCCGATGACCAAGCCCCAAAGGGTGACTTCAAGGCTGAACGGGTTGAGTTCGATTCGCTGAATCGTCGCGGGTGTCGTGGCGTAGTTGGCCAATTGTTGATTGGCAATCCGCAACGCGATGCCCGGTAAAATCAGAAACCCCAGCAGGCTATAAAGAGCCAGGGCAGTCAACAAGGCGCCGATAGCGCGAATCAATCCTTTGGGCATGTGCGGCTTCATCTGTCGGAATCGGAGTGCCTTGGAGTATGGCATGCGTTTGCGGTTCCGAAGCTACCACGCTTAATAGGATTTATCTGATCATCGGCGTGGATTTTCAGAGCTGCAGGATCAGCGTTTTCAGCGGTGGCTGCTGGTCCATCGACGGGAAATCACTACCCGGTGTCAGCGCTGTCCACTCACGCACCGGGCGCCCGGCCTTCTCTGCGCAGCGCAAAACCTGCTCGCGCCAATCGTCCATGCTGACCTTCGCCAGGTTGTTGCAGCAGATCAGCACGCCATCATCGGCGGTGGTCAGCAGCGCCGGTTTGAGCAGGCTCTGGTAGTCACGCAACAGGTCGACCGTGCCGAAGGCACTCTTGGCCCAGGCCGGAGGATCGAGCAGCACCAGATCGTACTGACGCGGGTCCAGACGTTGATAGCTCGGCAGTTTCTGCCCGCGACGCTGACTGATCGGCAGGCCGGCCAATTGACGAATCGCCGGGAAATAATCGGACTGGATGAATTCCATCGTCGGCAATTGCGGGTTGAGCAGACCGTTCTCGCGGCCGACCGCCAGATTGCCTTCGGCAAAGTCCAGGTTGCACACCTCGCTCGCACCACCCGCCGCGGCGCTGAGGCCGACGCCACAGGTGTAGGCAAACAGGTTCAGCACACTTTTGTTTTTGCTGTGCGCCTTGACCCAGCCGCGAGCGTTGCGCAGGTCGAGAAACAGCAACGGATCCTGGCCGGCGTGGCGCCCGCGAACCCGGTAGTTCAGTCCCCATTCGTGACCGATCAAGTCTTGCAGGGCGGCTTCGTCGGCGCGGTAGACGGTGTCTTCGCGGTCGATGCGCGAGTTGCCACGGGAACGGTCGTTGTAGACCAGCAGGGTGTCGAGGCCCAGCTGTTGATTGACGGTCTCGTGCAGTTGCAGCAGGGCGTCACGCTCCAGCGCCTGATGAAAGCTTTGCACCAACAGTTGCGGGCCGTAGCGGTCGATGGTCAGGCCGCCGGCGCCTTCCTGGCTGCCGTGGAACAGGCGATAGCAATCGGTGTCTTGCTGATGCAGCTCGGCGAGCAAGTCCTGGCGACGATCAAGGGCGGCGCACAGCGCCTGATTCAAGGAAGACATGCTGGGCGCCTTGCAGGAGGGAATTAGGGCGCGGGAGTTTAACAGCTTGGACGATAAAGAACCTGTACCTGTTGGAGCGAGGCTTGCCCGCGAAGACGGCGGGACAGTCAACATCAATGTCGCCTGACACACCGCTTTCGCGGGCAAGCCTCGCTCCTACAGGTTCAGGCGTTGATCGATCAGCCCTTGCACCACGCTCGGGTCGGCGAGGGTGGAGGTGTCGCCCAGGCTGTCCAGTTCATTGCAGGCGATCTTGCGCAGAATTCGTCGCATGATTTTGCCCGAACGGGTTTTCGGCAGGGCCGGCGCCCATTGGATCAAGTCCGGTTTGGCGAAGCTGCCAATTTCCTTGCTGACATGCGCGAGCAATTGTTTCTTCAGTTCGTCATTGGGTTCGGTGCCATTCATGGGCGTGACGAAGGCATAGATGCCCTGGCCTTTGACGTCATGGGGATAACCGACCACGGCAGCCTCGGCGATGCTGTCGTGCAGCACCAGCGCGCTTTCCACTTCGGCCGTGCCGATGCGGTGCCCGGAGACGTTGATCACGTCGTCGATGCGCCCGGTGATCCAATAATCGCCGTCCTCGTCACGACGCGCGCCATCGCCGGTGAAGTAGTAGCCGGGGTAGGGCTTGAAGTAGGTTTCGATCATCCGTTTCGGGTCGCCGTAGACGCTGCGGATCTGCGCCGGCCAACTGGACTTGATGGCCAATATGCCGCTGCCGGCACCTTTGATTTCCTTGCCGTGTTCGTCGAGCAATACCGGTTGCACGCCGAACATCGGTTGGGTGGCGCAACCGGGTTTGATCCGTTGGGTGCTGACCAGCGGGCTGAGCATGATGCCGCCGGTTTCGGTCTGCCACCAGGTATCGACAATCGGGCAGCGCTGCTCGCCGACTGTATTGAAATACCACTCCCAGGCTTCCGGATTGATCGGCTCGCCGACGGTGCCGAGTAACCGCAGGCTCTCGCGGGACGTTTCCTTCAACGGCTCGGGGCCTTCACGCATCAGTGCACGCAGGGCAGTCGGGGCGGTGTAGAAGATGTTCACATGGTGCTTGTCGATCACCTGCCAGAAGCGCGAGGTGCTGGGGTAGCTCGGCACGCCTTCGAAGATCAGCGTGGTCGCCCCGTTGGCCAGTGGTCCGTAGACAATGTAGCTATGGCCGGTGACCCAGCCGACATCGGCGGTGCACCAGAAGACTTCACCGTCGCGATAGTCGAGCACGTACTTGAAGGTCATGGCCGCTTGCAGCAGATAGCCGCCAGTGGTGTGCAGCACGCCTTTGGGTTTACCGGTGCTGCCGGAGGTATAGAGGATGAACAGCGGGTCTTCGGCGTCCATCGGCTCTGGCGGGCAGTCATCGCTGACGTCGCGCAAAGCCTGGTGGTACCAGATGTCCCGATCGTCGACCCAGTTAACCCGGCCTTGGGTGCGTTCGACCACGATCACGGTGTTCACGTCGGGGCAGCTTTGCAGCGCGGTGTCGACGTTCTGTTTGAGCGGCACGAATTTACCGCCGCGCACGCCTTCGTCGGCAGTGATTACGGTGCGGCAATCGGCGTCGAGGATCCGGTCACGCAACGAGTCCGGGGAGAAGCCGCCGAACACCACCGAATGAATCGCACCGATCCGCGCGCAGGCGAGCATGGCGTAGGCGGCTTCGGGGATCATCGGCATGTAGATGCACACGCGGTCGCCTTTCTTCACGCCACGGCCTTTGAGCACGTTGGCCAGTCGGCAGACGTTGTGATGGAGTTTTTTGTAGGTGATCTGGGCGGATTCGGCGGGGTCATCGCCTTCCCAGATGATCGCGATTTGATCGCCGCGTTTTTCCAGGTGACGGTCAATGCAGTTGTAACTGACGTTTAACTGTCCACCAGCGAACCAGCTCGCTTCACCGGTTTTCAGATCGTAACGCTGGACGGTTTGCCACGGTGCGCTCCAGTCGAGAAAGCGTGTGGCCTGTTCGGCCCAGAAGGTGCTGGGGTGCTCGATGGATTGGCGGTACAGGCGTTGGTAGTCGTCTTGACTTAACTGTGCAGCCCGGCGGACGGCATCGGCTTTGGGGAACGTGCTGATATCGAACATGACGGTTCCTTATTCTTGTTACGACAAGTAATAAAGATGCGCCGAGTGGGGGAAGGGTTCAATACCGAAAGCAGACACAACCTGTAGGAGCAGAGCTTGCTCGCGAAGCAGACGCCTCGGTGCATCAAGTACACAGAGTCATCGTTCTTCGCGAGCAAGCTTCGCTCCTACAGAACAGGTGTCAAATCACCCGCGGTGACGACCGCGGAAGTAGTTGATCAGGCCTTGGGTGGAGGCATCGTCAGCCGGGGTTTCTTCGCTGCCGACCAGGCGGTTATAGACACCTTTGCCCAGTTCCTTGCCCAGTTCCACGCCCCACTGGTCGAAGGCGTTGATGCCCCAGACCACGCTTTGCACGAAGACTTTATGTTCGTACATCGCCACCAGTGCGCCGAGACGACGCGGGCTGATACGTTCGACCACCAGGGTGTTGCTCGGACGGTTGCCCGGGATCACCTTGTGCGGCGCGACTTTTTGTACTTCCTCTTCGCTCAAGCCCTTGTCGCGCAGTTCGGCTTCGGCCTCGCCCAAGGTCTTGCCCAGCATCAGCGCCTGGCTTTGCGACAGGCAGTTGGCGTACAGCCACTGGTGGTGGTCGGACACCGGATTGAAGCTGACGATCGGCACGATAAAATCAGCCGGAATCAGCTGAGTGCCTTGGTGCAGCAACTGGTGATAAGCGTGCTGACCGTTGCAGCCGACGCCGCCCCAGATCACCGGGCCGGTATCGGTGGACACTGGCGTACCGTCCTGGCGCACGCTCTTGCCGTTGGATTCCATGTCCAGCTGTTGCAAGTGTTTGGTGATGTTGCGCAGGTAGTGGTCGTACGGCAGGATCGCGTGGCTTTGCGCGCCCCAGAAGTTGCCGTACCAGACGCCGAGCAACGCCAGCAGCACTGGCATGTTCTGTTCGAATGGCGCGCTCTGGAAGTGCTGGTCCATGGTGTAGGCACCGGACAGCAACTCCTTGAAGTTCGACATGCCGATGGCCAGAGCAATCGGCAAACCGATAGCCGACCACAGCGAGTAACGGCCGCCGACCCAATCCCACATCGGGAAGATGTTTTCTTCGCGAATACCGAACGCCACCGCAGCAGCATTGTTGCTGGATACGGCGATGAAGTGACGGTACAGCTCGGCTTCCGAACCACCCTGAGCCAAGTACCAGGCGCGTGCGGCCTGGGCGTTTTTCAGGGTTTCGAGGGTGTTGAAGGATTTCGACGAGACGATAAACAGCGTGGTCTCGGCGCGCAGCTTCATGGTCAGTTCGTGGAATTCACTGCCGTCGATGTTCGCCAGGTAATGGCAGCGCACGCCTTTCTGGGCGTAGGACAGCAGCGCTTCGGACACCAGTTCAGGGCCGAGGAACGAGCCACCGATGCCGATGTTGACCACGTCAGTGATCGGCTTCTCGGTGTAACCGCGCCACAAACCGTCGTGGATACGGCCCACGAGGTCGGTGATCTGGTTCAACACCTTGTGTACATCGGGCATCACGTTGACGCCGTTGACCGACAGCTTGTCGCCCACCGGGCGGCGCAGTGCGGTGTGCAGCGCGGGGCGGCCTTCGGAAGAGTTGACGATTTCGCCATCGAACAGCGCTTTGATCGCGCCTTTGAGGTCGACTTCGTTGGCCAGGCCCACCAGCAGATTGCGGGTCTGGGCGTTGATCAGGTTTTTCGAGTAGTCGAGAAACAGGCCGCAGCTGCTAAGGGTGAATTGAGTAAAGCGCTGCGGATCGGCATTAAAGGCTTCGCGCATGCTGAAATCCTGCATGGCTTGGCGGTGGTCATTCAACGCTTGCCAGGCGGGCAGAGCGGTAACGTCGTGAGGAGTGCGGTAGTACGCCATCGCTGCGGTTTTCCTTTTTACTTGAACGGCCTTTTGAACACTAAAAATCCCGGAGGCGCTGTGGGTGGGCGTCCGGTCAACTGCGTCGACACGATTTCATGGCGCAGGGCGAATACAGTAAACCTCGCGCTGCAATCTGTCTTGACTTTGTCTGACCTGCTCCCGGTACTTTTTTAACATTTAAACAGGGAGCGGTCCGACAAACGGAAGGCTGACAGAGGGAGGGGCTCGATCAGGCGACCTGAACCGGAATGGCATTGCTGGTGTGGCTCAACTCGTTACCCGGTGCCATGTAGAGCATGCGCGGCTGGAAGTTGAGCAGTTCGGCTTCGCTGTAGTGGGCGTAAGCGCAGATGATCACGCGGTCGCCGACCTTGGCCTTGTGCGCCGCGGCACCGTTGACCGAAATCATGCGCGAACCTTCTTCGCCACGAATCGCGTAGGTGGTGAAGCGTTCGCCGTTGTCGACGTTGTAGATCTGGATCTGTTCGTACTCACGGATGCCGGACAGATCCAGCCATTCACCGTCGATGGCGCAAGAGCCTTCGTAATCGAGTACAGCGTGGGTAACTTCGGCGCGATGCAGCTTGGCCTTGAGCATGATGGCGTGCATGAGTGTTTCCCCAGGTCGGAATCGAACGGCGGGCAGTTTGCCCGAAGGCATGAAGGGCGGCAATACGATGTGGAAATTGACGCAAGACCAATGTGGGAGCGGGCTTGCCCGCGATGGCGTACTAACAGTCAACATCTCTGTCGACTGTTAAATCGCTATCGCGGGCAAGCCCGCTCCCACAGGGTTTTGTAGTGTTTATGCGGGCGCGTCGAGATTCAGATGCAGGTTGTCGATCAACCGCGTCGTGCCCAGGAACGCCGCTACCAGAATCACCAGATCCCGATCTTCGGCCGTCGCCGGACGCAAGGTCAGCGCATGGCGAATTTCCAGATAATCCGCACGCAGGCCAGCGGCTTCAAGCTGTTTGATTTGCTCGTTGATCAACGTCGGGTAATCCCGCTCGCCCTGTTTAATTGCATCGGCAATATGGCTCAGGGTGCGATAGACCACCGGCGCGATGGCCCGTTGTTCTTCGCTGAGGAAACCATTGCGCGACGACAGCGCCAGACCGTCGGCCGCACGTACGGTAGGCTCACCGATAATCTGGATCGGCATGTTCAAGTCATGCACCAGGGCGCGAATCACCGCCAGTTGCTGGAAGTCTTTCTGGCCGAAGATCGCCAGGTCCGGCTGGACCATGTTGAACAGCTTGCTGACCACGGTCGCCACCCCTTCGAAATGCCCCGGACGGCTGGCGCCGCACAGGCCCTCGGACAGTTGCGGAACACAGACGCGGGTCTGACCGGCCATGCCGTCGGGGTACATTTCTTCGACGGTTGGTGCGAACAGCAGATGGCAACCGGCCTGGAGCAGCTTCTCCTGATCGGCGGCCAGGGTCCGCGGGTACTTGTCGAGGTCTTCGCCGGCACCAAATTGCAGCGGATTGACGAAAATGCTCGCGACCACGAAATCCACCCGTTGGGTGGCTTTGGTAATCAGCGCGATATGCCCACTATGCAGGTTGCCCATGGTCGGCACGAAGCCGATGCGCTTGCCTTCGCTACGGGCACGGGCCACGGCGGCCCGCAGTTCGCGTACGGTTTTTACGGTGTTCATGCAGAGAATCCGTGTTCGATGCCAGGGAAAGTCGCCGCTTTGACTTCAGTGACGTAAGCGCTCAAGGCGGCTTGAATGCTGGTTTGGCCGGTCATGAAGTTCTTCACGAATTTGGGCACGCGACCGGTAATGGACAAACCAAGCATGTCGTGCAGGACCAGTACCTGGCCGTCGGTGCCACTGCCGGCGCCGATACCGATCACCGGGATCTTCACCGCCTGGGAGATTTCTTCAGCCAGTTCGCTGGGCACGCATTCGAGCAGCAGCATGGCCGCGCCGGCCTGTTCCAGGGAAATGGCATCGGCACGCATTTGCCGCGCCTGGTTCTCGTTGCGTCCCTGGACTTTATAGCCGCCCAGGATGTTGACCGATTGCGGTGTCAGCCCCATGTGCGCGCACACCGGGATGCCACGTTCGGCCAGCAGACGGATCGAGTCCGCGAGCCACAATGCGCCTTCAACCTTGACCATGTGCGCACCAGCCTGCATTAACAGGGCGCTGTTGGTCATGGTTTGTTCGAGGGTGGCGTAGGCCATGAAGGGTAGGTCGGCGAGGATCAGGGCATCGGTGTTGCCGCGTTTGACGGCCGCTACGTGGTAGGCCATTTCAGCGGTGGTCACCGGCAGGGTACTGTCGTGACCCTGCAAAACCATGCCGAGGGAGTCGCCCACCAGCAGCACTTCAACCCCGGCCTCATTGCAGGCATGGGCGAAGGTCGCGTCATAGCAGGTCAGCATGGTGATCTTTTCACCTTTCTGCTTGAGGCTCTGGAGCGTGGTCAGGGTGATGGCTGGCATGAAAAAATCCTCATTACAGGCGCTATGGAAACTACTGCGAGTAACGCGCGTGATTCGTCATTTATACAGGCGCACCTTCTTTCGTGGTGCTTGTAAGGCCTGGATTGCGCCCTTTGGCGCCGCGTTGGCGGCAGCGGGACGCCTATAGTCGTGAGGAGAACCCGGGAAGTCAATTGCGTGTGTTACCGCATTGTTACGTGTGCGGTGTTACCGGCGTTACTGATGCGATTCAGCAGGTTGGCAGGGATGATTTGCAGATTTTTTGTCCGACAAAAATCCAATGTGGGAGCGAGCCTGCTCGCGATAGCGGTCATTCAGTCAACATCATTGTTGAATGTCAGTCCGTCATCGCGAGCAGGCTCGCTCCCACAGGGATATTTGTCAGGCGTGAGAAATACGTTCCAACCCGACGAACGGGCAGGCGGCGACTAATTCTGTGAGGGTGCGGCCATCGGCCAGGCGCAGATCCGCAGGTGCCAACTCGGCCAACGGATAGAGCACAAAGGCCCGTTCCTGCAGGTGATAGTGGGGGACTTTGAGACGAGGCTCGTCGATCAATCGATCGCCGAACAGCACAATGTCCAGGTCCAGCGTGCGCGGGCCCCAGCGTTCAAGGCGTTCACGGCCCTGGCCGTTCTCGATGGCTTGCAGCGCATCCAGCAGGTCCAGCGGTGCCAGGCTGCTGTCGAGCGCGGCGACCGCGTTGGTGTAACGCGGTTGGCCGGGCAGCAGCGAGTCGCTTTGATAAAACCCGGAAACCCCGACCAGTTCGGTTTGCGGCAACTGCGCCAGTGCTGTGACAGCGCTGCGCAACTGTTCGGCGGGGTCAGCCAGATTGCTGCCCATGCCGATGTAGATGCGTTCCATGGCTTATTCGCCTGTAGCGCTCGGTGCGCCGGCAGTGCGCTTGCGCTTGGCGCCGCCGCTACGGCGACGTTTGCGCGGAGCACCGGTACCGTCGTCCTTGCCGCTGAGGTCGCGGATCATGTCCCGGCGTTCGCTGTCGTTGGCGTCCTGATAGTCGGTCCACCATTCGCCCAGGCCATCGGTCTGCTCACCGGCGCTTTCACGCAGCAGCAGGAAGTCGTAACCGGCGCGGAACCGCGGGTTGTCCAGTAACAGGTCGGCGCGTTTGCCGCTGCGCCGTGGGAGACGCTCCTGCATATCCCAGATCTCGCGGATCGGCATGGTGAAGCGTTTCGGAATGGCAATGCGCTGGCACTGCTCGGCGATCAATTCGTGAGCGGCTTCCTGCATCGCCGGAATCGGCGGCATGCCGCGTTCTTGCAGGCGCAACACACGGGCCGGCAGGGCAGGCCAGAGCAGGGCGGCAAACAGGAATGCCGGGGTGACCGGTTTGTTCTGCTTGATTCGCAGGTCCGTGTTGATCAGGGCTTCACTGATCAGCGTGTGGGTGTAGGTCGGGTTGTACTCCAACGCTGCCGCACTGGCCGGGAACAGCGGATCGAACAACTGCAGGTCGACCAGCATTTCGAAGGTGTCCGCGGCATAGCCGGAGAGGAACAACTTGAGCACTTCTTCGAACAGACGAGCCGACGGAATCTCGCGCAGCAACGGCGCCAGTTCGCGGATCGGCGTGGCGCTGTGTTTTTCGATGCCGAAATTCAGCTTGGCGGCGAAACGCACGGCCCGCAGCATCCGCACCGGGTCTTCCTGGTAGCGTTGCTTCGGATCGCCGATCAGGCGGATCAGGTGATTGCGGATGTCGTGTACGCCGTTGGCGTAGTCGAGAATGCGCTCGCTGACCGGATCGTAATACAAGGCGTTGATGGTGAAGTCGCGGCGTTGCGCGTCTTCTTCCAGGGTGCCGTAGACGTTGTCGCGCAAAATGCGCCCGCTTTCATTACGAGACGATTGGTTGCTGTCTTCGTCCTCGTCGTTTTGCGGGTGATTGGCGCGGAAGGTCGCGACTTCAATGATTTCGCGGCCAAAGTGGATATGCACCAGTTTGAAACGCCGACCGATGATCCGCGCGTTTCGGAATTCGGCGCGTACCTGTTCAGGCGTGGCGCTGGTGGCGACGTCGAAATCTTTCGGCGTAATGCCGAGCAGCATGTCTCGCACACAGCCGCCGACCAGATAAGCCTGGTAACCGGCGTTCTGCAGGCGTTCGACGATATTCACCGCGTAACGGCTGAATTGTGCCTTTTGCAGCGAATGTTGGCCGCTGTTGAGCACTTCAGGCGTACTGCGAATGTGTTGCGTATGACGCTTGGGAGAACGGAATGACTGGAACAACTTCTTCAGCATGGGATGCACTGTTTGAAGGAATGTTCGGCCATAACGAAGAATGACCGCATGATGGGCGGGGATTCTAGCATTTAGTCGGGGGATGGTGTAGGACACAGCAGATATGAGCTGCAAGCCACAAGCTACAAGAGAAAAGCGAAGCGCAGGCGAGGGAGGTTTTTTCAAATCGCAGAAACCACAAGGGGAGCCGAAGCTCCCCAAGAAGTAGTTGCATGCTCTATTTTTATTATTGGTTTCGGGCTTCTTGTTTTTGTTGAGTGCCCTCGCCATGAAGTTTTCCTTCATGACCCTCCCAATCGGGAGCCAAGAGCAAACGGATTGCTTTGGTCGCTGTGTTGCTGTGATCGTTCGATCCAACCAGTTCAGGCACTGTCTTGGGACAGTTTTTTATTATTCTCGGCCTGGTCGTGGGGCAAGCCCCAAATGCAACGCCTCTCCAAAAGAATCAGTTAGCTACGCCTCTCGCCGTCTTGTTTTTATTGTGCGTGAGTCGATTCGTCTTATTTTTATTGTCTTGTACATTGCTTGTTATTGTTCTTGTACTGAACATATAGCAGGGTGCGTGCCAACTTTTGTGAAGCCCAGTAAAACAAGGGGTTAGGCGGGCTAATGGTGTTTTTCGAGGCCAAAAAAACCGGGGCTTCGTTACCGTAAGCCCCGGCTTCTGTTACGCGAAAAAGCTGAGGTAACAGTTTCTTCACAATGTCATGTGTTACCCGCACATCCGACAGCTGCGGTTCAGCTCTCGCTGGCCACCCCGGTCTTGCGCCGCGGAATGCCCAGGCGCTGACGGCGCTCCCACAGGCATTTGCGACTGACCCCTAGTTTGCGGGCCAGTTCGGTTTCGGTCATGTGGTCCTGATGCTCCAGAACGAAGTGCTGGAAGTAGTCTTCCAGGGACAAATCTTCGGTCGGTTCGTGGCTGGTGTTACCGGCGCCGTTGCCTTGCTGGGGCGCCAGACCGATGAACTCATCGTCATCCAGATCGCTCAGTTCGATGTCAATGCCCAGCAGCTCGGCGGAAATTTCCGGGCTCTCGCACAGAATCACCGCACGCTCGACCGCGTTTTCCAATTCGCGAACGTTACCCGGCCAGGAGTAATGCCGAATGGCCTGTTCGGCATCCAGGGCGAATTTCAGATCGGTGCGGTTGACCCGTGCGCTCTGCCGCGCGAGGAATGCAGTGGCAATTTCGTTGACGTCCGCGCCGCGCTCGCGCAGGGCCGGCAACTTCAAGGCGATCACGTGAAGACGGTAATACAAGTCTTCACGGAACTGGCCAATCTTCGCCAGGCTCTTGAGGTCCCGATGGGTCGCGGCAATCAGGCGTACATCAACCTTCTGCGACTGCACCGAACCGACCCGGCGGATTTCCCCTTCCTGCAACACACGCAGCAGGCGGGCCTGCGCTTCCAGTGGCAGTTCACCGATTTCATCGAGGAACAAGGTGCCGCCGTCCGCCGCTTCCACCAACCCGGCACGCCCGGCACTGGCGCCAGTAAACGCGCCTTTTTCGTGGCCGAACAGTTCGGACTCGATCAGGCTTTCCGGAATGGCCGCGCAGTTCACCGAGATCATCGGCGCTTTGGCGCGTTTGGACAGGTTGTGCAGGGCGCGTGCTACCAGTTCTTTACCGGTACCGGATTCACCCTGGATCAGGACATTGGAATCGGTTGGCGCGACTTTACGGATCTTGCTGTACAGGTCCTGCATTGGTGGGCAGGAGCCGATAATGCCGATTTCGCCGTTGCTGTTGTCGACACCGTTTTTCGCGGCGCCATTGCTCGTTTTGCCGACGACCGGTTCACCGCTGGTTTGCGCCGATTGCCGGTCACGCAGGATTCGCGCGACGGCCTGGAGCATTTCGTCGTGATCGAAAGGCTTGGCGATGTAATCCACCGCGCCCATCTTCATGGAGTCGACGGCCGAACGCAGGCTGGCATAACTGGTCATGATCAGCACCGGAGTGCCCTGGCCAAGTTTGATCAACTCGGTACCGGGTGCGCCCGGCAGACGCAGGTCGCTGACGATCAGGTCAAATGTGGGGATGCTGAAACGCTCTTGTGCTTCCTGCACGGATCCGGCTTCGCTGACCTGGTACTGGTTACGTTCCAGCAGACGGCGCAAGGCGGAGCGGATAATTGTTTCGTCTTCGACGATCAAAATGTGCGGCATTGATTCGATACTCTCGACGGTCTCAGTTCACAGCGGACGTCGCTTCGACATGACGCGGCAAAGTTACCCGGATACGGGTGCCGCGTTGGCTTTGAACATCAGCCGGGCTGTCGATGGTGATTTGTCCATAATGCTCTTCAACGATGGAATAGACCAGTGCAAGGCCCAGACCGGTGCCTTCGCCAGGGTCTTTGGTGGTGAAGAAAGGTTCGAACAATCGGTCCATGATGCTCGAGGGAATACCGCTGCCTTCGTCTTCGACGATCAGATCGACCGTGTGTTCGCCGGCTTCGCTTTTGACTCGTACCGCACTGCCCGGAGGCGAGGCGTCGCGGGCGTTTGAGAGCAGGTTGATCAATACCTGGGCGAGCCGCTGCGGGTCACCTTCGACCCAGTGGTCGGGATCGCACAGATTATAGAACTGTACTTCGAAATTGCGCCGGTTCAAGGCCAGCAGGCCGATGGCATCCTGGGCCACTTCCGCCAGACAGACGGGCTCGTCACTGTGCTGATAACTGCCGGCATGGGCGAAGCTCATCAGCGACTGAACGATGCGTGACACGCGTTTGGTCTGCTCGAGGATCTGCCCACTGATTTCCGTGAGTTCGGCGTCTTCTTCACGCTCTTCGCGCAAGTTTTGCGCGAGACAGGCAATGCCGGTGATCGGGTTGCCGATTTCATGGGCCACGCCGGCTGCCAGTCGACCGATGCTGGCCAGGCGCTCAGAGTGCACCAGTTTGTCTTCGAGCATCTGGGTTTCGGTCAAATCTTCCACCAGCAGCACCAGGCCACTGTTACCTGGCGCCAGAGGCTCATCGATCGCCGCTTTGTGCAGGTTCAGCCAGCGCGTCTGACCGTCGAGGGCCAGGTGCTGTTTGTGCAAATGCTCGTCCGGCAGATTGATGAAGCCTTGCAGCAGCTCTTTCCAAGGGTCGGCAATGGTGCTCAGGCGTGAACCGACCACACGCTGCGCGGCAATCCCGGTCAGCTCCTCCATGGCTTTGTTCCACATGAGAATTTCCTGGTCCTTGGCCAGCGAGCACACGCCCATCGGCAGTTCCTGCAAGGTCTGGCGGTGGTAGCGGCGCAGGGCATCGAGTTCGGCGGCAAGACCGGTGAGGCGCGAGTGGTAATCCTCAAGACGGCTTTCGATGAAGTGGATGTCTTCGGTGACGTAGTTTTCGCCGCCAGCCTTGTAGGGCAGGAAGGTTTCGACCATGTCCTGCGCCACGCTCGGGCCCATCAGGCCGGAAAGGTTGGCTTCGATACGGTCACGCAAGCGGCGCAAGGCATACGGCCGGCGCTCGTCGAACGGTAAGTAGAGGTCGCGCAGGGCCTGTTCGACTTCCTTCTGTGCAGCCTTGGCACCCAAGGGTTTGGCCAGTTGCGTGGCGAATTCCTGGGGCGAGGCCGCGTGCAGTTCGCGGCGTTGCGGGCGGCGAACGTTATCCACCGCGCAGGCTTCGGCGGCGCTGGCCTCTTCGGGGCTGGCGTTGGTGAACAACGAGATCAGCGTGAACATCAGCACGTTGGCGGCCAGCGAGGCGATTGCTGCCATGTGCCAGCTAGTGTCGTCCAGCACGTAAATCATGTTCAGCAGTGGAATGTAGAAGCCTTGCAGATTGCCGACCAGCGGCAGCAACATGGTCACCAGCCACACCAGAATCCCCGCCAGCAGGCCTGCGATGAAGCCGCGACGGTTGGCGGTCGGCCAGTACAGTACCGACAACACCCCGGGCAGGAACTGCAACGTGGCAACGAAGGCGACGATGCCGAGGTTGGCCAGATCCTGCTCGGCGCCCAGCATCAGGTAAAAACCGTAACCGGCCATGATGATCGCGACGATCAGCGCCCGGCGGGTCCATTTCAGCCAACGGTAAATATTTCCTTCGGCCGGCGGCTGATAGAGCGGCAACACCAGATGGTTCAGCGCCATCCCGGAGAGCGCCAGCGTGGTGACGATGATCAGGCCGCTGGCCGCCGACAATCCGCCGACATAGGCCAATAGCGCCAGGGCTTTGCTGTTGGCGGCGATGCCAATGCCCAGGGTGAAGTATTCCGGATTGGTCGTGGCGCCGAGTTTCAGGCCGGCCCAGAGAATCAGCGGCACCGCGAGGCTCATCAACAGCAGAAACAGCGGTAAACCCCAGCTCGCACTGACCAGCGAGCGCGGGTTGAGGTTTTCGGTAAAGGTCATGTGGTACATGTGCGGCATCACAATCGCCGAGGCGAAGAACACCAGCAGCAGCGTGCGCCACGGGCCTTCCTGCAATGGCGTGTGCAGGGCAGCGAGGGCGGTCTGGTTTTGCAGCAGCCACAGTTCCAGCTGCTGCGGGCCATCGAACACGCCATACAGCGCATACAGGCCGACGCCGCCAATCGCGATCAGTTTGATCACCGACTCGAAGGCAATCGCGAACACCAGGCCTTCATGTTTCTCGCGGGTAGCGATGTGGCGTGAGCCGAAGAAAATCGTGAACAGGGTAATCAGTGCGCAGAAGCTCAGGGCCACGCGATGCTGCACCGGCTCGCGGGTGAGGATACTGATGGAGTCGGCCACTGCCTGAATCTGCAGCGCCAGCAACGGCAGCACGCCGATCAGCATGAAAATTGTCGTCAGTGCGCCAGCCCAGGTGCTGCGGAAACGAAACGCGAACAAGTCGGCCAGGGACGAGAGTTGATAAGTACGGGTGATTTTCAGGATCGGGTACAAAAGCACCGGCGCCAGCAGAAACGCTCCGGAAACCCCGAGGTAGCTGGACAGAAAACCGTAGCCGTACTGATAGGCCAGGCCCACCGTGCCGTAAAACGCCCAGGCGCTGGCGTAGACACCCAGCGACAGGGTGTACGTCAGCGGGTGGCGAATGATCGCCCGGGGGATCATGCCCCGTTCGCTGATCCAGGCCACGCCGAACAGCACCGCCAGGTACGCGGCGCTGATCAGGATCATCTGGGTCAGGCTAAAGCTCATCGGCATCTTTTTGGCTCTGCAGGATGAAGGTCACGACGATCAGGATCAGCCAGAGCAAATACGGGCGATACCAGGCGCCAGTGGCGTCGATCCACCAATCCATGATGGCCGGGGAGAACAGATAAATCCCCACTACCAGGAGCAGGACCAAGCGATAGATGTACATCCCGGCCTCTCTTTTTTATGCGCGTGCCCGAAAACGTGCGGCGATGGTAACGGATGGGCGCGCCACTGCAAGTGGCATCACTGCAGTTGCGCTTCGGGCAATGTCAGTGTGCGCGGGATCAGCGATGCATCCCAGTGGGTAATCCCCCAGTTCAGCACTTCCCGTGGCGTGGCGTCATTCAGTTCGGTCGCAGGTTTGTGCCCCAGCGCCCGCAATGCGCGCAGCAACAGCGGCGTGGCCTGATCTTCGGTCAGCGGCGGCGATCGATAGGATTTGCCGAGTTTGTGGCCGTCCGGCTGGGTAATCAGCGGGATGTGCAGGTAGCGCGGTTGCGGCAGGCCCAGCAGTTCTTGCAGATAGAGCTGGCGCGGCGTGGAATCCAGCAGGTCGGCGCCGCGCACGATATCGGTGATGCCTTGCCAGGCGTCGTCCAGCACCACCGCCAATTGATAGGCGTAGAGCCCGTCGCGACGGCGGATCACAAAATCACCGACTTCCCGGCCCAGGTGTTGACGGAATTCGCCCTGCACCCGGTCGATGAAGTGGTATTCCAGCTCCGGTACACGCAGGCGGATCGCCGCGTTCTCGGTGTCGTGCCCCGCGTTGCGGCAGAACCCGGGATAGATGCCGTGATACGGCTCCAATTGCTTGCGCGAACAGGTGCAAGCGTAGGCCAGGCCCTGATTGAACAGGCGATTGATGACTTCGTCATAGGCAGCGTGCCGTTCACTCTGTCGGACCATGTCGCCATCCCACTCGAACCCGTAGCTTTCCAGCGCCTTGAGAATCGCCGCCTGAGCGCCGGGCTCTTCCCGTGGCGGATCGAGATCTTCCATGCGCACCAGCCAGCGGCCGCCGACCGAACGGGCGTCGAGGTACGAGGCCAGCGCTGCGACCAGCGAACCGAAATGCAAGTGGCCGCTGGGCGTAGGGGCGAAACGCCCGATGTAGGCGGGGGAGGCGATGGTGGTCATAAGGGCGATGTCAGGCTGTTCAATCGTTTTGAGCATGGCTTGAAGCCGCCTTCGCGAGCAAGCTTCACTCCTACAGAAGATTGTGCTGGCCTTTGTAGGAGCGAAGCTTGCTCGCGAAGGCGATCTTGAAGACGCAACAAATATCAGCAAATGTCAGAAACAAAAAACGGAGCGTTCGCACGCTCCGTTCTTCGTTCAAGTCGCAAAGATTACTTGCCGACTTGTTTTTCCTTGATTTCCGCCAGGGTCTTGCAGTCAACGCACATGTCGGCGGTAGGGCGGGCTTCCAGTCGCTTGACGCCGATTTCGACGCCGCAGGACTCGCACCAGCCGTATTCTTCGTCTTCGATCAATTGCAGGGTTTTGTCGATTTTCTTGATCAGCTTGCGCTCGCGGTCGCGGGCGCGCAATTCGAGGCTGAATTCCTCTTCCTGGCTGGCACGGTCTGCCGGGTCAGGAAAGTTGGCCGCTTCGTCTTTCATGTGATCAACAGTACGGTCGACTTCCTGCATCAAGTCCTGTTTCCACTTGTTCAGGATCTTGGTGAAGTGAGCGCGCATGGGCTTGCCCATGTACTCTTCGCCCTTCACTTCTTTGTAGGGTTCGAAGCCGCTGATCGACTGATTTTGCTGCTTTGCTTGGGTGGGCATGAAATGGACCGCCTCTACTCTTGTAATCCATTGCGCAGGATTGCTCCATCACCGACACCTGCCGGCCCTGCGGCTGCAAGCGGGCGAACTTACCAGATCAAATCGGACCGCGCTACTCCCGGATGTCGAGCCCGCGGCCCGTGGCGCTTGCAAAAGATTGCAAAGCCTTGCCTGGTGGCTCTGGAGACCTGATCAATTATTGATTTTAGTCAAACCTGGAGCATACGCTTGAACCGTTTGAGACCAGCATTATATGGGCTCTGACCGCTTTAGGTTCTCGCTCGTTCCTGCGCTTGGGTAGAATCGATTCTTTTCCCCGTTGTAAGGAAGGCTAATGGCTCTGTCCTACAGTGCGCGCAGTCGCGCTATCGAACCATTTCACGTCATGGCCCTGCTGGCGCGGGCCAACGAGCTGCAAGCAGCCGGGCACGACGTGATTCACCTGGAAATCGGCGAGCCGGACTTCACCACCGCCGAGCCGATCATCCAGGCCGGCCAGGCCGCGCTGACGGCGGGGAAGACTCGTTACACCGCCGCTCGCGGCATTCCTGAGTTGCGTGAAGCCATTTCGGGCTTTTATCAGCAACGTTACGGGCTGAACATCGATCCGCAACGAATTCTCATCACGCCCGGCGGTTCAGGCGCATTGCTGTTGGCCAGCGCCTTGCTGGTGGACCCAGGTAAACACTGGCTGCTGGCAGATCCGGGTTACCCGTGCAACCGGCATTTCCTGCGGTTGGTGGAAGGCGCGGCGCAACTGGTGCCGGTCGGCCCGGACGTGCGTTATCAGCTGACCCCGGACCTGGTTGCGCGTCATTGGGACCACGACAGCGTCGGCGCACTGGTGGCGTCGCCGGCCAACCCGACCGGGACCATCCTGACCCGCGACGAGTTGGCCGGGCTCTCTGCAGCGATCAAGGCCCGCCACGGCCACTTGGTGGTTGACGAGATCTACCATGGCCTGACTTACGGCACGGAGGCGGCCAGCGTGCTGGAAGTCGACGACAGCGCCTTCGTCCTCAATAGTTTTTCCAAGTATTTCGGCATGACCGGCTGGCGCCTCGGTTGGCTGGTAGCGCCAGAAGCGGCGGTCGGTGAGCTGGAAAAACTCGCCCAGAACCTCTACATCAGCGCGCCGAGCATGGCCCAGCACGCCGCATTGGCTTGCTTCGAGCCCGCCACTATTCAAATTTTCGAGGAGCGCCGCGCCGAGTTCGGACGACGTCGTGATTTCCTGCTGCCAGCCCTGCGTGAATTGGGCTTCGGTATTGCCGTAGAGCCGGAAGGTGCTTTCTATTTGTACGCTGATATCAGCAAGTTCGGCGGCGATGCCTTCGCGTTTTGCCGACATTTCCTCGAAACCGAGCACGTCGCGATTACGCCGGGCCTGGACTTCGGTCGTTATCAGGCCGGGCATCATGTGCGGTTTGCCTACACCCAGAGTCTTCCACGCTTGCAAGAAGCGGTCGAACGGATCGCTCGCGGTTTGAAGAGCTGGCAAGGCTGATGCGCTTTCATCCTCCCCTCGAAGAAGGTCGTTTGATTCGTCGCTACAAACGTTTTCTCGCTGATATCGAAACCGTTGGCGGCGAGTTGCTGACCATTCACTGCCCAAACACCGGTTCGATGCTTAATTGCCAAGTCGAAGGGGGGCAAGTCTGGTTCAGCCGTTCCAACGACCCCAAGCGTAAATTGCCCGGCACCTGGGAAGTCGGCGAAACCCCGCAGGGGCGACTGTTCTGCGTAAACACCGGGCGTGCCAACGGTTTGATCGAGGAGGCGTTGCGGGCCAATGTCATCACCGAGCTGAACGGCTTTACCGAACTGAAGCGCGAAGTGGCCTACGGTCAGGAGAGCAGCCGCATCGATTTCCGTCTCGATTACCCGAGCGGGCCAGCGTATGTGGAAGTCAAAAGCGTCACCCTGGGCTTCGATGGCTCGTTGGTGGCGGCATTTCCCGACGCGGTCACCCAGCGCGGGGCCAAGCATTTGCGGGAGTTGGCGCATTTGGCCCGGGACGGGATTCGTGCCGTGCAGTTGTATTGCGTGAACCTGACCGGCATCGACTCCGTGCGTCCTGCTGAAGAAATCGATTCGGCCTACGCGGCGGCGTTACGCGAAGCGGTGGCGTGCGGGGTCGAAGTGCTGGCGTATGGCGTTCACTTGACCCACGAAGAGATGGTGGTCGATCGGCGGCTGGAAGTGCTGTTAAACGGTTAGAGCGTGACCCAGATCCCTTGCTCGTCTTCGTGGCAGGGGATGGTGGTCAGGGATTGCCCGGCGCATGGGCCGGCGACGCATTCGCCGTCTTCGATCAGAAACAATGCGCCGTGGGTGGCGCACTGGATCAGGCTGTTGCTGGGGTCGAGAAACTGGTCGGGCTTCCATTCCAGTCCGACGCCCCGGTGCGGGCAGCGATTTTCATACACATACACCCGGCCACCCCGGCGCACGGCCAGGAGCTTCTGACCGTCGACGTCGAAACCGCGACTGCTGGCGTCAGCCAATTCGGCGCCTGTGCAAAGATGCTTCATGTCTATCCTCAAATCCCGCAGCTCGTGACCAGATATGTCCGAGCTTGACGTTCAAATGCAAACAATTATCAAATGGCCGCTCACCCACGGGGCGATTGCCGGATGCCGAGGATACTTGGCTTGTCATCTCGATGCCCGGGAAACCCTTTAAAGGAAGCTGTTTATGCGCCTGAGTACCCGCGTTGCTGCGCTCTGTGTCGGCCTGCTTGTCAGTCACCAGGCCTTGGCAGCCGAGTTGCCGCAACGTTGGGTCAGTGCTGGTGGCGCCTTGTCGGAATGGGTCAGCGCACTGGGCGGTGAGTCGAAACTGGTGGGTGTCGATACCACCAGTCAGCATCCCGAATCGTTGAAGACACTGCCGAGCATCGGCTATCAACGGCAACTCTCGGCAGAGGGCATACTGAGTTTGCACCCGCAGATCCTGGTGGGTACCGAAGAAATGGGGCCGCCACCGGTACTTTCACAGATTCGCAGCGCGGGCGTTCAGGTCGAACTGTTCTCGGCCCAGCCAGATTTGCCGACGTTGCAGGGTAACTTGCAGCATTTGGGCAAATTGTTGGGGGCTGAAGATCGGGCTTTGCAAGTGTTTTTGACTTATCAACAGCAACTCGATCAGCAACAAGCGCGGGTAAGTCAGGTGCAACTCAAACACAAAGCACCGGGCGTATTGCTGCTGTTGGGCCACGCGGGCGGCAAGCCGTTGATTGCCGGTAGAGACACCGCCGCTGATTGGTTGCTGCGACAGGCCGGCGGCCACAATCTGGCAACCCATACTGGCTACAAACCGTTTTCCGTAGAGTCCCTGGCCAGTCTGAATCCCGAAGTGCTGGTGTTTGCCGACCGTGCGCTGACGGGCGATGCGGCGCGGGCGGCGCTGTTCAAGGAGAATCCGATCCTCTCGTCCACCCGCGCGGCCAAGGACGGGCGAGTCATGGAGCTGGACCCGACGTTGTTGGTGGGTGGGCTGGGGCCACGGTTGCCGGAAAGCCTGATCAGGCTGTCTGACGAGTTCTATCCCGGTACGACCGGCCAATGACCCTTCTGGTTAAACCCCGTGCGCTATTCATTGGTCTGAGCCTGCTGTGTTTGCTGGCGATCTGGTTGTCGCTGGCGTTGGGGCCGGTGAGTTTGCCGTTGTTCGATACCTTGCGTGCGGCGTTGCGGCTGATTGGTTTGCCAATCGCACCCGACGGGTTGGAGCAGGCCGAGCTGATCCTTGGGCAGATTCGCTTGCCACGAACCTTGCTGGGCTTGGCGGTGGGCGGCGTTCTGGCGCTGTCCGGCGTGGCGATGCAGGGCCTGTTTCGCAATCCGCTGGCCGATCCGGGATTGGTGGGGGTCTCCAGTGGCGCGGCATTGGGCGCAGCCATCGCGATTGTCGGTGGATCGGTGTTCGGCGGTCTGCCTGAATCCTTCGGGCCTTATCTGTTGTCGGTGTGTGCGTTTCTCGGTGGGCTGGGTGTAACGGCGCTGGTCTATCGACTGGGGCGGCGCAATGGCCAGACCAACGTCGCCACCATGTTGCTGGCCGGCATTGCATTGACTGCCCTGGCCAGCTCGGCGGTAGGGTTATTCACCTATCTGGCGGATGACGCGACCCTGCGTACCCTGACCTTCTGGAACCTGGGCAGCCTTAACGGCGCCAGCTATTCACGACTTTGGCCGTTGCTACTGGTGAGCACCGGTGTGGCGCTGTGGTTGCCGCGTCGGGCCAAGGCCTTGAATGCATTGTTGCTGGGGGAGTCGGAGGCCGGTCACCTGGGTATCGATGTCGAAGGCCTCAAGCGCGAACTGGTGTTCTGTACGGCGCTGGGCGTCGGCGCGGCGGTAGCGGCAGCGGGGATGATCGGGTTTGTTGGCCTGGTGGTGCCGCATCTGGTACGGCTGCTGGCCGGTCCCGATCATCGAGTGCTGTTGCCGGCGTCGGTATTGGCGGGCGCCAGTCTCTTATTGTTTGCTGATCTGGTTGCGCGACTGGCCCTGGCGCCGGCCGAGTTGCCGATCGGGATCGTCACAGCCTTCATCGGCGCACCGTTCTTTCTGTATCTACTGCTCAGAGGGCGCGCCTGATGTTGCGAACGCAGAACCTGCAAATCCGGCGCGGTCGAAAGATTGTTCTCACCGACATCACTCTTGAGCTCAAACCGGGCGAAGTCCTCGGCGTGCTGGGCCCCAACGGGGCTGGCAAAAGCACATTGCTCGGTGCCCTCTGCGGCGAATTGCCTGCGGACCACGGCAGTGTCTGGCTCGATGAGCGGGAGCTGAGTCATTGGGCCGGGGCGCAGCGAGCCCAGCGTTTGGCGGTGTTGCCGCAGGTGTCGACCCTGGATTTTGCCTTTCGCGTCGAAGAAGTGGTCGGCATGGGCCGTTTGCCTTATCAGAGCGGCCGGGTCCGGGATGACGAAATCGTCGCCGCCGCGCTGCAGGCGGCCGATGCGCGGCACCTGAGTGGACGCAGCTATCTGGCGCTGTCTGGCGGTGAGCGTCAGCGGGTGCATCTGGCGCGGGTGTTGGCGCAGCTCTGGCCGGGGGAGGCGGGGCAAACGTTGTTGCTCGATGAGCCGACATCGATGCTCGACCCGCTGCATCAACACACCACTCTGCAAGCGGTGCGCGAATTTGCCGATCGTGGCGCTGCGGTGCTGGTGATCCTGCATGATCTGAACCTGGCGGCACGCTATTGTGATCGTCTGTTACTGCTCGAAGGTGGGCGTCCCGTGGCGCTGGATACGCCGGAGCAGGTGCTGCGCCCGGAACCGCTCAAGGCTGTGTTCGGGTTGGAAGTACTGGTGCAGCCGCACCCGGAGCGTGGGCATCCGCTGATCATCGCCCGCTGAGCATTTCATCGAGGTGAGAACATGCGTGTGATGGTGATCCTGGCTGTACTGTTGCTGAGTGCCTGTCAGCATGTGCCGGTGGTGCCGCCACCGGTCAGTGGCGAGATCCGGGACTTGCGTAGCGGTCAAACACTGACGGCGCAGGAACTGCTTGCACGGTTGGCCCAGCCTTCGCGGTTGATCGTCGGCGAGCAGCATGACAATCGTGATCACCATCAACTGCAATTGTGGTTATTACAGGCGCTGGGGGAGCGGCGGCCCCAAGGCAGTCTACTGCTGGAAATGCTCACGCCGGATCAACAAGTGCGCGTCGATCATGTTAAGAACTCTTCACCGCTACCCGCTGACTTGCCCAATGCATTGGCCTGGCAACCGGGTTGGGAGTGGAATCTGTACGGGCCGATCGTCGGTTTTGCCCTGACTCAGCCGTACCCGTTGCTGGCGGCCAATCTGGATACGCTCGAAATCCGTACTGTCTATGCCAAACCGCCAACATTGAGCGGTTCTCGCTCCAATGCCCCGATGGTCAAAGAGACGTTGCTGGCACAAATCAGCGATTCCCATTGTGGCTTGCTGCCCACATCGCAAATGCCCGCGATGCTGGCCGTCCAGCAGCAGCGTGACCGGCGAATGGCCGGACGATTACTGGCTGCACCAACACCTTCACTGCTGTTTGCCGGCGGGTACCACGCGCGTAAGGATGTCGGGGTGCCGATCCATGTGCTGGATCTGGGTAAGCCCGAAGCACCGATGGTATTGATGCTGGCGGAGCAGGGCGCTGAGGTCACGCCGGCCATGGCCGATTACGTTTGGTATACGCCCGCCACACCACCGCAGGATTACTGCGCGCAAATGCGTCAACAGTTCAGCAAGCAGTCAGGGCAGTAAAATCTGGCGAGTTTTCCACAGGCAAAAAAAGACCCGGCAAGAGCCGGGTCAAATAACCGTGATTAGCCTGATGAGGAGATAATCTGAGAGTCCGAACCAAGGGCTTTTCAGAATATCGACCAGTCTCGCGACCAGTTGTGATAATCATAGCGATTCTCATTACCAAGTCAACCGCTGATTTTCATTTTCTGTGGATCTCACCAGTTCCCTTGGTGAGGGCCCCGCAATCATTGGTCTTCAGGCTGTGTGCGTAAGCGTAATTACCCGTTCAAATCTTGTGGCGTGACGAGATAGCGTCCAGCTGTTTGTTCAGGGCTTCCTTGCGTTCGGCGGGAATGTCGTTCCAGTGAACATCCATCAGTGCGCCTTCGATCGCATACAACAACACCTTGGAAGCCCGAAAACCGCGCGTGCGCACGGCCCGATAAGCATCCACAGCTCCCAGCCGACGCAAGTCCGAGGCACTGTGGATGCCCACGGCATGCAGCCATTGCGCCGACGTCTTGCCAAGATTTTTCAGGTGTTGCAGTTCATCATTCATCAAGCCTCCTTGCGACAGCCGAACGGTGCGTGGGCGAGCCTCTCAGCAGTGTAGCCATCAGTAGGAAAAGCGTGATTGTTTGGTCGGTTTCGACGCAAAAGCTTCTAAGAAATGGGCTCAAGAAGTGGCGTGAAAAGGCTGCGAGTGTTGTCGGAGGAAGGGCGGAGGATTGAGTTTCAGGGTAGAAAAAAGTACAGAGTCCAGCGCAAAGCAGGGGCGCCGGACCTGATAGAACGTCGCTTTTAACGGGTGCGATAACGCAGTCGCGTACCGAAATTCATCGACATCAGAATCTCATCGGCACTCAGCTCTGGCGGGAAGTACGCGCCGGAGATCTGCGCGTGGGCCAGGCTCGCCCCTTCCAGGGAAGCGTTGCGAAAGTCGATGCCGCGCAAGTCGGCAGAGCGGAAATAGGCATCGGTGAAGTCGACGCCGTCGGCGTTCAGTTCACGCAGATCGAGACCACGGAAGTCGCCGCCGACCATGTCGATAGGTCCATCTTTCGGGCGTTCGTTGTTAAAGCCTGTGATGTCGTCTTTGTGCAGCAAGGCATAAAGCGGGGTGTCGAGAAGTTTCGGCTGGTTCATGTCACATCACCTGATGGTTTTATGACGCCAGTATAGTGCCACTATTTGACAGCCGTGAAGCCGGTGAAGGCTTCACGGTTGAAATAGTTTCTTACAGGCCTGGCAGACGTTGGCGAATCTGCGCAACGACGGTATCGAGCGTGCCACTTTCATTGGTCTGGACGCGTTTGCTGCACAGGATTTCTGCTGGCGTCAGGGCCTCGCGGCTGGCTTGTTGGGCGGCGATAACGGTCAGGTTGGCGTCGGACGGATCGTTATCGTCTGCCTGACGTTGCTTCAACCAGCTCTCGATCACCGCTTGCGGTGCGTCGCAGTCGAGGATCAGGAACGGCGCGCCCGTGGCTTCGGCGATTTTCGCCGCGCCGTCGCGTTGGTCGCGCTTGAGGTAGGTGGCATCGACCACCACCGGGAAACCGGCATGCAAAATTACACCGGCGATTTCATGCAGACGGCTGTAGGTGGCGGCGCTGGCATCGGCACTATAGATGCCGGCCTGCGGGTCGTTCGGTACGGTTTGCTCGCCGAACATACGCTTGCGCTCGACGTCGGAACGCAGGCGAATGGCGCCGAGGGCTTCCACCAGGCGCATGGCCACGTGACTCTTGCCGACGGCGGAAACACCGTGGGTAATCGCCAGGAAGCGCGAAGGAATGGTGCTGTAGCTTTCCGCCAGGTTGGCGTAGTTGCGGTACTGACGCAGAGTAGTGGCGCGCTGCACCGGATCGGCCTCGGCAGGCATGCTGAACAGGCTGACCTTGGCGCGAACCAGTGCGCGGTAGGCTTTATAGAAGTTCAGCAGCTCCAGGCCCTGATAGTCGCCAGTCAGTTCCAGGTATTGGCTGATGAAACGGCGCGCCAGGCTTTTCAGGCCGCGGTCTTCCAGGTCCATGGCCAGGAAGCCGGTGTCGGCGTAAACGTCGGTGAAGCGGAACGGTTCGTTGAACTCGATGCAGTCGAAGATCACCACGTTGCCGTCGATCACGGTGGCGTTGCCCAAATGAATGTCACCGTGGCACTCACGAATGAAACCGTCGGCCTTACGCTGGGCGAATAGTGGCTTGAGGCGTTCGAAGCTGCTTTCGGCCCAGGCTTGCAGCGCCTCGAGTTGCAGCAGATCGGCCTTGTCGCTGAGGAACGGGCGGATCTGTTCGAAGTTCTGCCGCACCGGCGCCATCACGCTGTCCGGCGTGCCAGCTTCGTGTTCGGCAGGCACTTTTGGCGCGATGAGGTGGAATTGAGCGATCTGCGCCGCCATCTCGTCGATGTGCGTGGTGGTCAATTCGCCGTTGGCTTGCAAGGTGCTGAGCAATTGGCTTTGTGGAAACTGACGCATTTTCAGGGCGTAATCGACGACCGGACCTTCACCGCCCAGTTGTGGTGCCTCGGCGCTGCCAGTGATCGGCAACACTTCCAGATACAAGTCATGGGTCAGGCGCTGGTTCAGGCGCAGCTCTTCAGCGCAGAAATGCTCGCGAGCCTCAAGGCTGGTGAAGTCGAGGAAGCCGAAATTCACTGGCTTCTTCACTTTATAAGCGTAGGGGCCGGTGAGCAGCACCCACGAAATATGGGTTTCGATGACCTGAAACCCTTCTACGGGATGCGGGTAGAGGGCCGGGTTTTGCAGGGCAGCGATCAGGGACTGGCTCACAGGCGATCCTTCAGAGTCTGGGGGAAATTCAAGGCCGCCATTATGGCCGCAAGTCCGCCCGACGCAAACCTCGGAGGGCTTCTGTTGAGTATGAATAAAGTGCGTATAATCCGCCGCCATGACTCGAACTCGATCCCCCCGCACCCCAAAAAAACCACCTTCCAGAGGCATGCGCCCCTGGCTGGGCTGGGCCCTTAAACTCAGCCTGGTCGGCCTTGTGGTGCTTGCCGGGTTCGCGGTTTACCTCGACGCAGTGGTCCAGGAGAAGTTCTCCGGCAAGCGCTGGACCATTCCGGCCAAGGTTTACGCGCGCCCGCTTGAACTGTTCACTGGCCAAAAGCTGAGCAAGGAAGACTTCCTCACCGAGCTCGATGCCTTGGGCTACCGACGCGAAGCCGTCAGCAATGGCCCCGGCGCGGCGGCGGTCAATGGCAATACCGTCGACTTGAATACCCGGGGCTTCCAGTTCTATGAAGGCATGGAGACGGCTCAGCCCGTGCGTGTGCGCTTCTCCGGCGATTACGTGGCCGAGCTCTCGGCAACCAACGGTTCGAAGCTTTCAGTGGTGCGACTGGAGCCGCTGCTGATCGGCGGGATTTACCCGAAAAACCTTGAAGACCGCATCCTGATCAAGATCGATCAGGTACCGCCGTATCTGCTCGAAACCCTGGTTGCCGTAGAAGACCGGGATTTCTACAGCCACTGGGGCGTGTCGCCGAAGTCGATTGCCCGAGCCATCTACGTCAACACCTCGGGCGGCAAGATGACCCAGGGCGGCAGTACGCTGACGCAACAGTTGGTCAAGAACTTCTACCTCACCAGCGAACGCAGCCTGACCCGTAAGCTCACCGAAGCCATGATGGCGATGTTGCTTGAGCTGCATTACGACAAGCGCGAAATTCTTGAGGCTTACCTCAATGAAGTGTTCGTCGGCCAGGATGGTCAGCGCGCGGTGCACGGTTTCGGCCTGGCCAGCCAATTCTTCTTCGGGCAGCCATTGTCCGAGCTGAAACTGCATCAAGTCGCTTTGTTGGTGGGCATGGTCAAGGGGCCGTCCTATTACAACCCGCGTCGCAACCCTGAGCGGGCGCTGGAACGGCGCAATCTGGTGCTCGATGTTCTGGCGGAACAAGGCGTTGCCACCGCCGAGCAGGTTGAGGCGGCGAAGAAAATGCCACTGGGTGTGACCACTCGCGGCAAGTTGGCCGACAGCTCGTTCCCGGGCTTCCTCGATCTGGTTAAACGTCAGTTGCGCGAAGACTACCGCGACGAAGACTTGACCGAAGAAGGTCTGCGGATTTTCACCAGTTTCGACCCGATCCTGCAGATGAAGGCCGAAGCATCGGTCAACGACACGTTCAAGCGTCTGTCCGGGCGCAAGGGTTCCGATGAGGTTGAGGCGGCCATGGTCGTGACCAACCCGGAAACCGGCGAAGTCCAGGCCATGATCGGTAGTCGTCAGGCGAGTTTTGCCGGCTTCAACCGGGCGCTGGACGCGGTACGACCGATAGGCTCGTTGATCAAACCGGCGGTTTATCTGACAGCCCTCGAGAAGCCGAGCCAGTACACGCTGACCAGTTGGCTGTCGGACGACTACTTCTCGGTCAAAGGCGCGGACGGTCAGGTCTGGAAACCGCAGAACTATGATCGCCGTACCCACGGTACGGTGTTCCTTTATCAAGGGTTGGCGCATTCTTACAACCTGTCGACCGCGCGTCTTGGCTTGGCGGTGGGCGTACCGAATGTCTTGAAGACTCTGGCGCGCCTGGGTGTGACTCGGGAGTTCCCGGCGTTCCCGTCGATGTTGCTGGGTGCCGGCGGTATGACCCCGATCGAAGTGGCGACCATGTACCAGACGTTGGCCAACGGCGGCTTCAATACGCCGATGCGCGGGATTCGCAGCGTGCTGACTGCCGAGGGCGAACCGCTCAAGCGTTATCCGTTCCAGATTCAGCAGCAATTCGATCCGGCGTCCATTTACCTGATCCAGAGCGCCATGCAACGGGTCATGCGTGAAGGTACGGGCAGTTCGGTTTACAACGTGTTACCAAAAACCCTGACCCTGGCCGGCAAGACCGGTACCAGTAACGATTCGCGGGACAGCTGGTTCGCCGGTTTCAGTCAGGATCTGCTGGCAGTCGTCTGGCTGGGGCGCGATGATAACGGCAAGACGCCGTTCACCGGTGCCACCGGTGCGTTGCAGGTCTGGACCAGTTTCATGCGCAAGGCCGATCCGCTGCCGCTGGACATGCCGCAGCCGGACAACATTGTTCAGGCCTGGGTCGATTCGCGCACCGGGCAAGGTTCTGAAGGCAGCTGCCCAGGCGCGGTGCAGATGCCGTATATTCGCGGCAGCGAACCGCCTCCCGGTGCTGCTTGCGGTGGCGAAAGCCCTGCTGAATCGGTGATGGATTGGGTCAAGGGCTGGATGAATTAAGCAAAGAGGGTTTCAAGTGAACAAGTGGTTGATTCCAGCAGTGACCGCCGTGGCTTTGCTCAGCGGCTGCTCCACCGTACAGCGAGGTTCGATCCCGGTTGTGGATTCCGGCACCGCCGTCTCCAACAGCGAGCGGATTTCGGCGAATGGCGGTTTCCGGCAGTCGACGGTAAAACGTCCTGCGCAAGCCCAGACTCAGGCGATCCCGCAAGGTGACACTGGCGTTGTTGTGATGGTGCCGGGTGGTGGCGCTGTTTCCTCGGCCCCGATCAGCACTTCGCCGATTACCCCAGGCCCGATCGATACCTCGCCGGTTCAATCGGCACCGATCAATCAGGGCAGCTACAGCATGCCATCGACGCCAAGCGGGATTCCTTCGAGTTCCGGCGGCCTGTCTGCCGATGAGCAACTGGACGGTCCGGTCCTGGCGTTGTTGACCACTGCCCAGCAGCAACAGGCCAGCGGCGACCTTAATGGTGCGTCCTCCAGTCTCGAGCGCGCCCAGCGTGTCGCGCCGCGTGAGCCGCAAGTGCTTTATCGCCTGGCCCAGGTGCGTATGGCCCAAGGCGATGCGGCACAGGCCGAGCAATTCGCTCGTCGTGGTTTGACGTTCGCCAGTGGTCGTCCGGCCCTTCAGGCCAGCCTGTGGGAATTGATCGCCCAGGCTCGTGAGAAGCAGGGTGACTCCGCCGGTGCAGCGTTGGCTCGTCAGAAGGCCAAGGTCTCGCTGTGATGGATGCACGCTTCCCGAAGATTGCCGAGCAGTTGCTGTTGATCGAGCGCGAATTGCGTGTCCAGGGCTGGTGGGACGAAGTCGCGCCGTCCGCTGAAGCGCTATCCAGTGTCGAGCCATTTTCGGTGGATACGCTGGATTTCGAGCAATGGCTGCAATGGATTTTCCTGCCGCGCATGAAAGCGATCCTGGAGCAGGATCTGCCCTTGCCGAACGCGTCGGGTATTCAGGAGATGGCCGAAATGGTCTTCGCCGCCCGCAACGTCCAGGGCAAGGATCGGCAGCTTCAGGTCTTGCTCAAAGAGTTCGACCTGTTGATCACCGCCTCTCGCTAACTCCAATCCGTTGTAGGCGCCTACATACAGTTTTTCGCGATCTGTTTCTGTGCTTCGGTGATGCGCTCCTGACGTTGTTGGTCGGTCAGGCGGCGCATCTCACCGTCGACATCCTCCCGTAGTCGCGGATTATTCTGCAGTTGAGCCAGGTTCGTTCGGGCCTGTTCGCAGAATCCTCTTAGCTGGTCTTGCTGCTCGGCGACCTGCTTTTTCACTTTGTTGTCGATGGCCCGTTGATCGCCTATGACGTTGCTGCGCGGTGGCGCGCTCGGTTTGCCGACGGGCGGGGCGGGCGTCACCACGAGGGTCGGCTCCTGGCCTGGGGGTGGTTGCGCATCGAAATGAGTGACGCCTTGGGCATCGACCCATTTGTAGATCTGACCCGCCATGCACAAAGGGCTCAGGCTGATCAGCAAGCTGGCGGTGAAGAAGAACGTTCGCATGCCATTTCCTTGTCATGGGTGCGCAATCGAAGCTAACACAGTTGCGGTTTAAAGGTTTTTTCTTGCGTTCTCATGCGCTTAGTTCGAATAAAGCACATTGACGGCTTGACTTGCGATGGGCGAAACAGAAGAATCCAAAGTCCGCTGTAGAGGGACTGCCAGAAGCAGACCCACTCGGTAGATCATGAGGCGCACATCCGCGCCGACCTGTTACACCCGCAACGCGTTACCTCGCGCTGGGTGGGAAAGGCCCGCAACACTTGGGACGTTCCCAATACTTGCTCAGTCAGTGCTGACGTAGTCGGCGACCACCGTCGCTCATGCTCTGCCGAGAAGTAAACCTATTAAGACCCGTCCTCATGTATGTGGACGGTATTCTGGCGTTTTAGAGGTGAACAACGTGGAGCTTTTATCTGGCGGTGAGATGCTCGTCCGCTTTTTGCGTGACGAAGGCGTCAAATATATCTACGGGTACCCGGGCGGTGCTCTTCTTCATGTCTACGATGCCCTGTTCAAAGAACCGGAAGTGACCCACATCCTGGTTCGTCACGAGCAGGCTGCGACCCATATGGCCGACGGTTATGCCCGTGCCACCGGTAAAGCCGGCGTGGTACTGGTGACTTCCGGTCCGGGCGCAACCAACGCCATCACCGGTATTGCCACGGCCTACATGGACTCCATTCCGATGGTGATCATTTCCGGCCAGGTGCCTAGCACCATGGTAGGCACCGATGCATTCCAGGAAACCGACATGATCGGTATCTCCCGGCCGATCGTGAAGCACAGCTTCATGATCAAGCATGCGTCGGAAATCCCGGAAGTCATGAAGAAGGCGTTCTACCTGGCGCAATCCGGTCGTCCTGGTCCGGTCGTTGTCGATATCCCGAAAGACATGACCAACCCGGCCGAGAAGTTCGAATACATCTTCCCGAAAAAAGCCAAGCTGCGTTCCTACAGCCCGGCCGTTCGCGGTCACTCCGGGCAAATCCGCAAGGCAGCCGAAATGCTCCTGGCGGCCAAGCGTCCTGTGCTTTATTCAGGTGGCGGGGTGATTCTCGGTGGTGGCTCCGCGCCACTGACCGAACTGGCAAAGATGCTCAACCTGCCAGTGACCAATACCCTGATGGGTCTGGGTGCCTACCCTGGCACCGACCGTCAGTTCATTGGCATGCTCGGCATGCACGGCAGCTACACCGCCAACCTGGCGATGCACCATGCCGATGTCATCCTTGCAGTCGGCGCGCGTTTCGATGACCGCGTGATCAACGGCCCGGCCAAGTTCTGTCCGAATGCCAAGATCATTCACATCGACATCGACCCGGCTTCGATTTCCAAGACCATCAAGGCAGACGTGCCTATCGTCGGTCCGGTCGAGAGTGTCCTGACCGAAATGGTCGCGATCCTCAAGGAAATCGGTGAGACCCCGAACAAGGAGTCCGTTGCCAGCTGGTGGAAGCAAGTCGATGAGTGGCGCGGTGACCGCGGCCTGTTCCCTTACGACAAGGGCGACGGCAGCGTGATCAAGCCGCAGACCGTGATCGAAACCCTGTGCGAAGTGACCAAGGGCGACGCCTTTGTGACCTCCGACGTGGGTCAGCACCAAATGTTCGCCGCGCAGTACTACACGTTCAACAAGCCAAACCGCTGGATCAACTCCGGTGGCCTGGGCACCATGGGCTTCGGTTTTCCGGCGGCCATGGGCATCAAGCTGAGCTTCCCGGATGATGACGTCGCCTGCGTAACGGGCGAGGGCAGCATCCAGATGAACATTCAGGAACTGTCGACCTGCCTGCAATACGGTTTGCCGGTGAAGATCGTCATTCTGAATAACGGTGTACTGGGTATGGTTCGCCAGTGGCAGGACATGAGTTATGGCAGCCGCCA